>JAKAPY010000151.1 GCA_021811925.1 Thermoplasmata archaeon
TACATGCAACGAGGAAACTCACGAAGATGGACGATACGGTTGCATCCATCATCCACCTCTTTTCATTCGGCGAAGAAGCCAAATTTCCGGGCATAGATGGGGGTATATAAACTACGAAACTTTCGAATAGACAACATCAGATTCATAGCAGGCGCTTCGCGCGTCCTTGAAGGAAAGGCCATGGGCGAATATGTTCCAGAGGGAACAAGCGGAATAAGACGGGAAGCCATGGGCGTTGTCGGCGTCATAACACCCTGGAACTATCCCCTGATGATGGTAGTATGGCGCGCCTTTCCTGCACTTGCAGCGGGCAATACAGTAGTTGTGAAACCGGCAAGTTATACACCGGTCACCACCAATCTTCTGGCGGAACTGATTAAGGAGGCTGGTCTGCCTGACGGGGCTTTTAATGTCGTGACAGGCAGCGGTGACGACTTAGGAGCTGAACTGTGCACGAACAGCAGAGTTGACGCAATAGCGTTCACAGGAAGTGAAGAAGTGGGGAAAACGATTTCACGTCTTTCCTCCGAGACGCTCAAGAAGGTCGCGCTTGAGCTCGGAGGAAAGGCACCGTTCATTGTCTTTAACGATGCGAATCTCAACGCGGCAGTTAATGGTGCTGTTGTTGGCGGTCTGGTTAACAACGGACAGGACTGTGCAAACTCCACCAGATATTATGTCCATGAAAGTATCATAAATGAATTTACGAATAGACTGATCGACGAACTCAAAACTGTCCGTATGGGAAACCCTTTCGATATCGAGACCGACATGGGGCCGCTGATTTCAAGGTCGCAAAGAGAACGGGTTGAAAGATATGTCGACAGGGGCGTGAAGGATGGTGGGAGATTGGTTTACGGCGGGAAGCGACCGCAGGATGAGTCATTATCCGGAGGATTCTACTTCGAGCCAGCAGTTATCAGGACTGAAAACGAGAATTCACCAATAGTGAAAGAGGAAATTTTCGGGCCGGTCTTTACAGTCATGCCCTTTGCCGATTACGACGACGTTATTGCCAGAAGCAATGATGTAATCTACGGGTTGGGATCTTCGGTGTGGACGAAAGACATAACCGTGGCGATGAACGCAACGAGGGATCTCAGATTTGGGACCGTCTGGGTAAACGAACACGTCCCGGTTCCCTCGGAAATGCCATGGGCCGGATACAAGAGAAGCGGCCACGGTGCGTCTCTGTCTGCATATTCAATTGAGGAATTTACCTACTTGAAACATGTGTACTTTGATATTTCGGGAAAGGAGACAAAGGACTGGTATTATCAGGTGCACGGCAGGCCGCCGACGGCCAGGCAGTGAGCACAGGCAGCTGGGTGAGGCTGAACTGCGCATCGATTCAATCGTGGGAATTAGCCTGGATCAGCATATCCCTCAGCTTCCTGAATTTTTCGTAAGCGGCAATTTGCTCCTTATGAGGCTCCGTGGGGCTGAATATCATTTTCGCGTTTCGGCCCGCCCTGCTGATGCCTGCAGGATACCTGCCCATGCATCCTCCCGCCTTCATCGCTATCAGAACCGCACCAAGCGTAGTGGGATCATAGTCGAGCATTTCGTACTCCATGCCGGTCAGTGACGATATTACAGTTGCAAGGTTCTTCTTGGTAAGGCTCCCACCCGCCACCACACGTTTCAATTTTCCTTCAGAGGCAGCCGCGAGACTCTCCATCATATCTGCTCCGAGGTACGCCAGCGAACAGACCACAGACCTCACAAGATCGGACTTGCCGGTGTCCGCATCCAGTTCGAAGAAACCGCCTCTTATTGATGTGCTGAAAAGCGGACACCTCTCTCCAAGCAGGTAAGGAAGGAAAACGGGTGCTTTGCGACTGATGTCGACACGGTTTACATCTATTTTCACATCAAGAAGCCTTTCTGCCCAGTCGATAATTGATGAATACTGTGAATTGCAGCCATTGACGAGGTAATTTCCGTCAAAGTATATGTCGTTGTAGAGCCCCTGGGACCTCACCTGTTTGTTTGTGACAAAACCAGCGCACAACGTCGTGCCGTTGATTGCGAACGCATTCTTCTTCGAAATGCCAACGGACCCGAGTGCGGAAACAAGCGTATCTACCGTTCCAATGCTTATATCGACGCCGCCATATTCCGAGGCATATTCGGGCGTAACGAGTTCGGGCAGTTTATCCTCGATTTTCAAATAATCAATTATGTCGTTCCACCATGCACGGCTCCGGATATCAAACAATCCCCACTCCAGCGCGGAACTGACATCTTCTACGGGTTTGACTCCTTCCCTTGAAGTGAGCCTGCTGAAGAGGTAGCCGTTCAGATCTGTAATGTAGACTGCCTTTTCCAGCAGATGGCCAGAATGTTTCATCATCCAGCGTATCTTTTGAGGGAACATCTGAACATTGAGCGGATTCCCTGTCTTCTCCATGAACCTGAAATCAACGAGTTCTGTGAAATGGTCGGAACCGATCAGTGTGTTGTAAGGAAAAGATGAATAAGTTTCCCAGTGTCTGCCTGTAAGAATCATGACGGGAGCCATACATGACAAACCGATCCTGGAAACGCCTTTGCTTCTAAGCAGGTGCACGTATTTCCTGAACAGTCGGAAAATTTTCTGGACATCGACAGAATCCCGGTTGAATATGCCGGCGGGATACCTCTCCCTTCCAGACGCCATTTCAGTGAGTGTTTCGGCTTCATAGACCGCCCACTTGATTGATGACGAGCCTACATCGATTCCCCCGGCCTTCAAGGGCGTGCTGATGCTCATTGCTGTGGTGTAAGGAGACTGTAATTCTTAGAAGTATGCGCGCTTGCCTTGTGACCCGGCGCCTGCTCCAAATGTCTTTACTGACACTGGCGAATTGACATGTCTCTTCCTGCAAAGACTGTGAGCAGGACAACTCACATCGTTCCTGAGGAGCCGTCTAACAATAAGATGCCATGATTCATAAACTCCTGCCGGCATATACCTTCCTGAGGAAGACAGGCCTCGACAACATGTGGTTGAGCACACTTTATCAATGCAACGAGGTTAAGCGCAGAAGACTGGCTGCCGTAAAGACTCTCGAGCTTGGAAGAGGGGGTCTTTCAAAAGTCTGCAGATTGACTGGAATGTCCCACCACACCATCATCAGGGGCATTGGCGAGATTAAAAACGGGAAGATGGAGCCGCTTACAAGATTGCGGAAGGAAGGCGGTGGCAGAAAGAAGATTGTTGAGAAAGCACCTGAGATTGAAACGAAAATCAGGAATATTCTGGAGGAAAATACGGCCGGAGATCCGATGAGTTGTCTGAAATGGACAAACAGGTCTGTCCGTAACATTGCCGGCGAAGTAAACGATTTCAGGCACCACATAGGAAAGGATACCGTTGCCTCCGTTGTCAGGGGACTCGGCTTCAGCCTGCAGTCAAACAGGAAATCACTGGAAGGGGGAACGTCGAAGGAGAGAGACCGGCAGTTCAGATACATCAACAAACAGCTCAAAAAGCAGCTGAAAGGTGGCACACCGGCCATCTCTGTGGACACGAAGAAGAAGGAGCTTGTAGGTAACTTCAAGAACTCAGGGAAAAGGTGGATGAGGAAGGGAAAACCGGAACTGGTGAATGTATATGATTTCAAACACCTGGGCAAGGGAAAGGCAATCCCGTACGGTGTGTATGACATTGACAGGAATGAGGATTTTGTCAACGTGGGCATGAGTTCGGACACCGCGGAATTCGCCGTTGCCAGCATCGAAGGCTGGTGGAGAAACATAGGGAGTGTCAACTATCCCGGATCAAAGGAGCTGATTATCTGTGCAGATTGCGGCGGAAGCAACGGCTCAAGAAGCAGATTGTGGAAATACTGCCTGTGGGAGTTTGCCCGTGAGAACAGTCTGAAGATAACGGTGCTGCACTATCCGCCGGGAACAAGCAAATGGAACAGAATTGAACACAAAATGTTCTCATTCATGAGCATAAACTGGAAGGGCAAACCGCTGATAAGCTACGCGGCCATCATAAATCTCATAAGAGGAACAAAGACGGAAACCGGTCTGAAGATATCTGCAAAGATGGACAGGAGAGAATACGTCACCGGCAGGAAGATTGCAGATGCGGAGTTTGGAAAGATCAAAATTATTTCACACAGAATCAATCCACAATGGAACTACACAATAAACTAGTAATATGGCAATTTAATAATAGACAGCCCCTTAGTTCCACAATGGTGGACTGTAAATACGTTGGGCAACACAAGTTCATTTTGGTGTGAAGAAACATGCGCCTACATCGAGTGGCCAACAGTGTGGGCATCTCAGACAGGCGCCAGGAATTGCATGTTCTGGCGAATGCCCAGCGGTGCTCTTTCACTATTCTGAGAGCATACCTCCGGTGAGTTCATGCATCAGCTGTGCATATTCCCTGACTGCCCTTTCCCCAAGTTCTGTGATTTGAACAACTGTTCTTGGCCCGTCCTTTCTTGAGAATCCTGTATGGGAAGTGATGTACCCTGCTTCCTGCAGGATTGAAAGACTGGTATTAAGGGAGCTCTTCGGTAGCTTCACAGCGAGCAATAAGTCTGTGAAAGTGGCTTTCCTGACTGCTACCAGCACTATGAGTATACCAACTCGTGTGGAATTAGTCAAGGGTCCCAGTGATGACAGCCGCCCCAAAGAGACGTG
>JAKAPY010000152.1 GCA_021811925.1 Thermoplasmata archaeon
GCCCCCGATCACGGGAGCCGACTCATTTTACACGGCTGACGGCGTCTGCGAGCATTGAGTTCAGCAGGCCAACCGCCTGATCCTTCTTGTAGCCGTTGTGTGGAAGCGGCCTGGCATCCACAAGAACCTCCTGAATTGCGCTGTCTGGCAAATCATACCTGAGTTCCTTCCCGGAAAGGTAGTCCTCAAGCCTCCTGTCCCTCCACGGCCTGGTTGCGATGCCGCCGAAAAAGACAGATGCACGCCTTATTGTTTTATTGTCCAGTGAAAGCCTCATTGCGGCCGAAGCGGAAGCGAAGTCCCATACTTCCCTCTTCCTCACCTTGCCGAAAAGGTACAGTTCATCATTTTCGGGAGGCGGAATTGAAACCTCTGCCAGCAGCTCATTCCTTCGCAGCACATGTGACTGGATCTTGCCCTCGGCTTCGACTTCGCCCGGTATGAGCTCTTCAATGGTGAGCTGCCTTCGCCCTTCCGGACCGGCGACGGTGACCTTCGCATCCAGCGCAGCAAGTGTTATTGCCAGATCCCCGGGATAGGCGGCGAATGATTTCTTCGCTCCCATTATTGACTGATACTCGGTGTTGTCGCCAACTTCGGCATAGCATATGTCGCCGCCATTGCGCCAGCACCTGTAGTCGCTTCTGTAGTAGGGGCACCAGACCTCCTGAAGTAAGTTTCCGCCCACAGTGGACTGGTTCCTGAGTTCCGGCGAGGATATTGAGGAGATGGTCTGGGCAACTACGGGATAATGCACTGCCTCCTTTGCTTCCGCGAGCTCGCCGAGGGTGACAAGTGAGCCGATAACAAGGCCGCCCGTTTCGTCATATCTCACGAACCGCAGTTCCTCCAGCCCTTTTATGTCGACAAGCACATCGGGCGAAGTGTATAGCCTGTTCTTGAGGCGTATAAGCAGGTCTGTGCCACCGGCATATATCGCGGCGGCCTTCTCACCAGTAGAAAGCGCTGCCAGGGCCTCTTCGACTGTCTTCGGTTTGTAAATGGAGAACTGCTTCACTGCATTCCACCTATCCTGAGAGGACCTTCTTCCTCATTTCCTCCAGCACCCTTTCCGGTGTTATCGGGTGTTCCCTGATCCTGACGCCAGTGGCGTTGTAGATGGCATTCACAATCGCGCTCGGGACAGCACCTATGGCAGTTTCGCCGAAGCTCTTGTATCCGAAGTACCACCTCGGCTCAAGGCTTTCGATGAAGACATGCCTTATCTCGTCTGGCACCTCCTTTATTGTAGGCATCCTGTATGAAAGAAAAGCCATACCGGCAAGCATGTGGCCCGGCGCAGTCCTGTCCCATGGAATGCCGTCGGCTGTCGTATTGAGTCCCTGAATGAAGGCGCCATCCATGTCCCCCTCGCTCAGCAGGGGATTGATGACCTTGCCCGCATCCTGGACAAACACGATTCTCTTCACTCTCCAGACACCTGTCATAATGTTGACCTCGACTTCGGCAAAGCACGCACCAACGCTTCGCACAAGTGCCCTCCCCTTTCCGGGGCCCGTCTTTGTTACACCCCACTGTCTTATTGTGCCGCCCGCGTGCCTTGCGAGTTCTGCGAAGCTCACGATTCTATCGCTGCTTCCTTTTACATGCACGACCCCGTCTTCAATTTCCAGCTCTCCCGCTCCCGCGCCCAGGAAAGCGGCAGCCCTCTTCCTGAGATCGCCGAGCAGTTTCTCGGCAGCCACCAGGACGGCGCCACCCTGCAGTGTGTTCGTCCTGCCACCGAACCAGGCTGCACTTTCAACGCCTATATCCGAGTCCCCCCACAGAAGCCGTATTTTCCCGATTGACTTGTATCCCAGCAGCTCCGAGATGGTCTGAGCGATGGATGTGTCGTGGTCCGTTCCGCTCTCGGGCTGGACGTTCTTGAGGGTGATTGTTCCAGCAGAGTCAAGCACTATCTCCGCGTTGAAGAGGTCCCCCTTAGACCTCTCAAAGCCGGCTTCACCCTCTCTCCATCCGAGCTGGCCACCATGATGATCGACAACCGCGACCCCAACCCCCCTGCACACGCCGCCTTTTCCGATGTCGGCGTATGCCCTGTGTTCCCATTCGAATGTTTTCTCCCCTTCCCTGATTACCTCCACCGAGGCATAAGAATCGAATTTCAGGCCGCCGTTTTCAAGCTCAATCTTCTTGCCGAATTCGCTCCCCCAGTCACTTGCAGGAGAAAGCACGTCGCCAGGCCTTGATACAAATCGCAGCCTGTATTCCAGCGGATCCCTGCCGAACTCCTCCGCCAGCTCATCCATCATGCATTCGAATCCAAGCTTGAATTCCTGCTGAGTGTTGCTTCTCGCCGCCCCGACCAGTGGCGTGTTTGTCTTGTAGCAGTAGCTTGTGAGCTGCCAGTTGGGAATGCGCACTCCGTAGAGCAGAAACTGATCCCTGGCGCTTTCATTGAGCGGCGTTCCAGCCGTGGGCGTCTTGTCTGTGAATCCCACTGTCTGGTATGCATCGCATTTCAGTGCGACTATAGTGCCATCCTTCTTGGCTCCGACACTGAACTTCTGCAATACTTCCGGCTTAAGCGCCACCTGTGATATCTCGCTTGATATTGGAAGCGTGTACTTCACCGGTCTGCCAGTGATAATTGCAGCATGCGCTATGAGACCGTCGAGGGGCCGCAGAGTCATTCTTGCTCCAAAAGTTCCACCGTTCCACTTATCAACGAACCTTATGTTCTTCCCGTCGATGCCGAGCCACTGGGAGAGCTGTTTTCTCGACGCATTGATTCCCTGTGCCATCCCATGGAAGGTCAGTGTGCCTCCGTCCCACTCGGCAACACCGCTGAGCGGCTGCATTGGAAGGACGGTCGCGCCGCCGTATCTGTAAGTGAACTCCCTGATAATGTCCGAGTCAGCAAATCCCTGCTCCACATTTCCATGCGACCAGCGTGCGGTTGCGTCCGCGAAATATGCCGGATCCTCTTTGTCGATGCTAAGCATGTTTCCCTCGGGCCGCAGAGGATATGCATCCGTTTTCAGTGCATCGTCGAGGGAACCGACATGGGGAAGCTTCTCGTAATCCACCTGGATTGCATCAAGGGCGTCCTCGGCGATGTCCTCGCTCTCTGCAAAAGAAACTGCGACTATGTCGCCCTGAAAGTTCAGCTCCCTGCCGAGAGGGTTCTTTTCTGGAGCGTTTTCGCATGTCAGCACCAGATGGACTCCCCGGATTGAGCCTGCCCTTGAAGCGTCTATTCTGCTTATCCTCGCATGTGGGTGCGGACTCCCGAGGACCGCAGCATAAAGCATGCCGTCACGGACTACACGTGTTGCATACTCCGCGCTGCCTGAAATCTTGGGCTTCGAGACTTCGGGAAGGGGAGGTATTGGCTTGCCTATTATTCCGAGGCCGGCAGGGGGATGACCCTGCCACTTGACAGTCGTAATTCTTTCATCGCCCTCGACCAAGGTCTGCGATTCCCCGTGCCCCCCGCCAGTGGAATAGTCCCTTACCATTGGCATCGGGACAATTACGCTGTGTTCTGTTGATGGGGCAACGTCACCCTTTCCAGACCTCAGCTCCTCAGCGGCCTGCAGTATGGCCCTGGTTATGGACTTGTATGCACCGCACCTGCAGAGGTGGCCGGCCAGTGTCTCCTTCACATCCTGCTCTGTCACGTCGAGTCTCTTTTCAAGGAGGGTCTTTGCCGCGACCATCCATCCCGCCGTGCAGTAGCCGCACTGGGCTGCGTGACATGAATATGCCGCCTTCTGTAGAGTCGAGACAATCCTGTCTGACTGAAGAGACTCGATCGTGGTAAGGCTTTTTCCGTTGACATCACCTGCAAGCAGGTGGCACGAATAGAACGGCCTGCCGTCCACCAGGACAGTGCACACGCCGCAGGTGCCGCGATTGCAGCTTCGTACGGTTCCAGTGAGATGGAGCCTCTCAGACAGCAACTCCCAGAGTGTTGTCCTCGACTCCACTTCCGACCTGTGGGTTGTGCCGTTTATGTTTACTTCTACCGATAGCTTACTTACCGGCTCAGATGTCATTGGCGGCCACCCGGTCCACCCTATCCCTTCAGCTCTTGCTGCCCATTTTGTCTGCCACCCAGTCCCAAACCATCGGGAATGCTATTGATGGCGCATCATGGGCACAGTGGCCAGAGCCGGGTTCACCCAGCTTGAATATAACAAGCTGCTTGTCCTTGCTGGAAGCCTCTTCGTAGAGCTTGCGGGCGTCGTTGACATCTACCTGCGGATCTGCTTCGCCGTGCATCACAAGCATCGGGCACTTGATCTTTTCTGCGACGCCCTTCAGAGAATATTCCTTTGCCTTTTCCATGAATTCAGCGTCGCTCTCAACTCCAAGCACTTCCTTGAATCTGGGCAACGCATCCTTCCTTCTGGCGATATTGTCATACAGGCTGTAGAAGGCGCCCCAGACAACAAGCGCCTTTATCCTCGGTTCGAATGCTGCCGCTCTCGGTGCATGGTAACCTGCAAAGCTTCTGCCCACAATTGCCAGTCTGTTCATATCGAGGTCACTCCTCTTGCTCAGGGCATCAATGACTGCCGCGACCGGCTTTTCATAATGGGGCGTGCCCCTTATACCCTTCATGAATAGGCTGCTTGCCTGTCCGGGGCCGTCGAAGACAAGGACATT
>JAKAPY010000153.1 GCA_021811925.1 Thermoplasmata archaeon
AAGGTAACGGTCAGTTTGCCCTTCGGCTTGGTTAGAATGTATCCGGCGCTGGCGGCGGCCGCTATGACCACAACAATTACCACTATCACACCAATAGTTCGCATTTTCAAGATTATCCCCTCGTTTCTTTAATATACTAACCAATATTAATAAATAAATCACCGTACCGCCAGAACGCTATTAAAGTCTTATTATTGCCTGTCACACCGGCGAGCAGGTCGTACAGATTTGCCCTTCCGTGGTATTAATACCTTTATTACATGCCAGTCATCCACAAACACCATGGCGCGTCTGCTTTGGCCGCAGCTATGTGATATATGTCATTGAACCAAGATGTGTCTTTTTAAGTTCAACTCTGATGGATAAGCCATGGTCGGGTACTATAACCGGATGAAATGTCATGGATCTAAAAGTTGTCACTATAGACTTTTGGGGAACGTTGTATCAACATAAAGGAACGCCCGAATATCGAAAGAGTGTTCGAACGGAACTACTTACAAAGTTCCTAAAATTAATCAATTACGCTGATGACTTAAACATTGCACAAACCTTCTACGAGGTCACAAATAATTACGTAGATAGTAGATGGAAATCAGGGATCTGTCCTTCACGGGAAGATATAATTGACCGGTTATACGAACATTATGAAAACAAAGTGCCCAAAGAATTACTGAACAAACTCCTGGAAGAGATTTACAGGATGTATACCGAGGAATTACATCCAAATCTCGCTGTCAAGGGAGAAGAAACACTCAAGTGGCTTTCTTCGCAAGCCAGCTTATACCTAATTTCTGACACTTTCACATTAATCGGAAAAGTACTCGACAGGATATTGGCCAACGATGGGCTTATTGGCTATTTCAATGGAAGATACTATTCTGACGAGATCGGAGCCAAGAAGGCAGAGAGTGATGTGATGACTAGAATTGAATTGATTGAAGAAGTTGCGCCCAATCAGATAGTTCATGTCGGAGACCTCCTCGAAACCGATGGAGCGCTTGCCAAGAGAGAGGGAACACATTGTATAATAATCGGAAGAAGAGGTGCTACTGAGCAAGAGATTCTCCCGAATTCCAGTAATAGCCCAGTATTAGTTTTCTGCGAAAATTTCAGCAATGTAAGGAAAGCATTCAATGAAATCGTCAACACGTAGGATTGTTTTTGCAAGACACTTACTCACTGATCTCGATGTCGATAGTTGAGATGGGTAGTTAGGCAACTAGGGAAAATGAGGGGGAAAGAAAAGTGGATAGAAACCATGCAGCGACATTTAGTGGATTTTTTTGAAAAGTATGGAGGCTTAGAATCGTTTCCTTATGTAAGACAGGAGGTCACGACTTTACCTCGAACAAAATCTGGTTGCCCGATTGCGTTTTCATGATCGGTGTCAGTGTTCTGCGGCAGCATTTGCTGTAATCGTCATATGCCCTGAACTCATTCAGGGCAGAATTGAATTCATCGAAATAGATCAAATCCCCGCTTCTTATGAATGGATTCATGTGTGTGAGGACGAACATAGCAGACGTATAGAGATCGCAGTCTATGTTCAGAACCAGTCTGTTCCTCCTTTCGAATGTTCTTTGGAACACCGGTACGGTGTCCTGGAATAATCCCACCACAAATCCGCCCCTCAAGTCGCTTATCTCAGGCTTGATGCCCTGTGTGCTGAACGCGTATTTCCCGAATCTCTCCCATCCTTCAGGCAGTCCTGTGAAAGCGTCGAAGCCATAAAACCTGCTTTCGTGGCACCTGTTCAGCTCAAGCCAGAAGCGGAATGTGCCGCCGCTGCCAACTCCAAATTCGAAATAATCTACCGGTTGTCCTTTGGATATCTGGGAATTGGCATATTCGAAAATTCTGTGCTTGCTGGCCGCCACCGGTGTCTGGTTCATTCTTTGCCACAGGACACACTTCACACTGTAGCTTAAGCCGTGGACTGTGCCGAAGCAAAATTGAAGACCCCTGGTCAGAAGTCCGCTCCTATTCATGACCCTAGTATTGTCCTCCGAAGCGGACGTGATATGGTGCATTCTGTATTTCTAACCTGTCGTATTCCTCTTGCCTTTCCTCAGCCCAGGAGACACCGATGCTGCACTTAATCCAATTTGGCAGCGGCAAGTGACTGACTCGCCTGCACTCATCTATTCTGGCCGGAGGGTGGAATCTCCGCGGCTTCAGCGGTGATACCTCTCACTGCAAGGCATTCCATACTCACCAAGCCGGTCTTCCGGATTTTCCAAGACAAGACTCTGAGCTGCAGCCGGCGAAACGGCGCACGAATTTGCCGCAGTTCAATATCCTGTGTAATCGCGCAGTGGCCTGATGGCGCCCACAATCAGACCAAGCACTGCAGCAAGAAGCAGAGAGAAATCAAGATGCAGGTAGTACACAATAAGGAAAATTGTCAAAACAAACGCAAGCCCTTTAACAATCATTCTTTCCGTGTCGTCCTTCAGGCTGTTGAGCGGCAGAATAAGGAAGGTCAGGGCGTAAATGAAGTAAGTCAATGTTATAGACAAACCGGAAGCACGGGCCAAAACAATCCCGCCAATTGTGTAGGCCAGTAAAACCATGATGGCGGCGATGGCTGAAAAACTGACAGCGTCTATGGCCGACTTCCTGCCAGTTGATACTTCTTCAAACATTGTTCTCCCACATTGCGGGGTTCTGATATATCCAACTTCCTTTGTGAAATGCTCTCTCAGCCTGTGTGCCCGCAAACACGTTCATCCTGTCCCAGGTTGGGTTCGTCGTTTCAGGAGGACGATTTATAGCCTTCACGCTCTTAACCGCGACCAAATGGAAGATTTCACCATTTCGACCGGGAGCATCCACGATATTGAGATTCTCACAAGACACAGAATACTGATGTGGACCGAAATATACCCTGAACTCGCAGATATCGCGGCTGCTTCCGGAGAGACCACGCGCGACTGGATAAAGGTCAAACTGTCGGAAGGCAGTATGATCCCTTTCATGGCAAGGGCGGCGGATGGAAAAGTGGCAGGAAGTGGATGCGTACTGATAAAAGAGGATCAGCCCAGGCCGACTGACAAGTCAGTTTACACGCCATACCTCATGTCCATGTACACTGAGGGAGAATACAGAAAGGGAGAATACAGAAAGAAGGGCGTTGCAACTGGAATCGTTGCGGCATCAATCAAATGGTGCAGGGAGCATGGCCATGGCAGTATCACCCTTCATGCGTCGAGGGAAGGGAGGGGCATCTACGAGGGATTCGGCTTCAATCCCACGAATGAGATGAGGCTTTCTATTCCGTGACAGGGAATTGCCCGCCTGCATTCTAAGTGACCCATCAAGTCCGCAACAGCAATAAAAATGCAGAGCCTGAAGGAGACATCTGAAACCAGTTTTAGCGCCTCACTTGGAAAGTCTTTCCTGCAGATTTGCAACTATTTGGCCAATTAGCTCCCGTGATGTCATCTCGACTGCATCCTCCCCGAAAATCCTCAGCAGGAGCCCTGAATCCACCAGAGCATTCCACGATATTTCAGTCCCTCCATCCCCTTCCCTGAATCGAATTGATACCGAAATGCCCAGTGCGCTGCCAAGGGCCCTTCCCTTGCCCTTTATCTCCACCCCGTTGTCATTCAGTTCAACATACTGGAATCTCATCATTGCAGTGGCCGTCGACATGTGCATGCTCCCGATCCCCCTTCCAATTTTCTCGAGGTCGAGTTTGAATCTCACCGATGTTACCCCATTTTCAACCGAAAATGCCTCGACCCCGGGCAGCACTGTCACGAGTGATTGAGGGGTTGCGATCAACCCCCTGACCATCTCGCATGTTGCCGTGGTGACAAATTCGCCATTCAGCTCAAGCGGATTCACGTCAGTCTCCTTCCTTCCCTCTGAGCATGCCCAAGAGCAGCGCTGCAGGTATCATCTCTTCCTCGTCCGTGCCTCCCCTGAGCATGTCCAGAAGGGCGGCCCCTTGTGTGGAATGCCAGACATCGCCATTTCTGCCTTCAGTCCGAGAATCAAGCGGATTGAAAAGCTTCAGGGGTTTTCTCGGTCCTGCACTGCTTCCCATTGCGGTCAGGGTCTCCTCTGCCGCTTTCTCACCTACAAGCATGCAGGTTGTCATTTTTCCTCCAACAACCGTAACAAGGTTTTCAACCTTCGTTTCATCCCTGACAATGCGAAAATCCCTGCTTGCCTTCCTCGC
The DNA here is from genome assembly GCA_021811925.1 of Thermoplasmata archaeon. Taxonomy (GTDB): domain Archaea; phylum Thermoplasmatota; class Thermoplasmata; order Sysuiplasmatales; family Sysuiplasmataceae; genus JAJZXY01. The sequence continues at coordinate 4,190 of JAKAPY010000153.1, forward strand.
ATCTCCGTCGCTGTCGTCCTTCAGCAGTGGCCTGAAAGATGCATACGACCTCGTGAATCCCAATTGCGACACAAGCGGGACCATGGCCGCCGCCTCCTCCTTGAGGAGCTGCACATCTTCCTCGTTGATATCGAAGGATGAAACATCATAGCTTACCGCCGCGGTCGTTCCTGCAATCGTCCTGCTTCCGTAGGGGACAAGTATGTCGCCGTCAGAGGGCCTGCGCATCCTGTTCAACACCCTTACAGACAGCCTCCTGCCGACAACCGACATTATGCCTGCTGCAGGAAGCATCTCGATTCTGTTGCCAAGCAATGCCGATGTTTCACCAACCCACGGACCGGAGCAGTTTATCACAAAATCGGCCTCTGCCTTCTCTATATGGCCGCTGAGCACATTTCTTGTCCGGACTGATTTTATGCGCCTTCCCTCCAACTC
>JAKAPY010000154.1 GCA_021811925.1 Thermoplasmata archaeon
GGACACTGAAAAATGAGGTCAGAAGGGTGCACCATGCATGAGGATTGGAGAGAATTGAGGTAGACTGAATCCAATCACCCTATAGGGCGAGCGCATAAGAAGAGGAAGCGAGCCTCCAATATGCAGCGGTAACAAGGCTGACGGTGGAGAACTATCTGTCTTTCATACCCGCTTAATTCGTAATGAACCGCCTTCACAGAACCTGCAAATCAATAGATCGGGTGACAACTGATCTTAGAACCAGGCTGTTTCGCAGCCGCCATAGAAAATAGATGAATGCGACTGTCACAAAAAGTATTCCGGGGACTGCCGTGAACTCCATAAGGATATCCCATAGGAAGAGTGCCGACATCAGTCCCGCAACGACGGCCAGCTTTGACATCTCATTCTCATGGTCACCCACTCTTGAAAGTATGAGCCTTGCAGATATCAGGGAAACAGCGATTATAAAGACAATGCTAACAACCGGAGGAATTGAGTTCTGTGGGGCGGCAAGCCCTACCGCTACCCAAGACGCAAAAAACAAAGCTGCAGATATTGAGAGGACAGCTGCTTTGCCTTTGGGTCGCCCGGTGCTTGGCTTCAGTATGTCCTTAGGGACAAGATAAGCTGTGACGACAAAGAGCACCACAATACCCAGAAACAGCATCAGGTTGAACGTGTCCGGCTTGTAAGGTGCAAATGAATAGAACATTATGATGAACCCGAGATACACTGCCATTGCGATCCCGATAAGGCCTCGGTCCAGCCACTGCTTCCTGCTTGCTTCCGGAAAGAGAAGTCCGACTAGCAGAATTGGAAGGGAGATACTGTAGACGCTGTGGAATATTGTAAGGCCCACCGCCCAGACCCAGTTGACGCCAAATGCTCTTCCGTATGTGCCGAAAATTCCAACAGGATTGCCGTATGGTTCGAAAAATGTGTGGACAGCAATCCCTTCCTCCATTATCCCGTAGGCGGCGCCGAGGAGAAGTGTTGTGCCCCAGCCCTTGTTCCACCTGATCGTTGCTTCCCTTATCAGCAGCGCTCCAGTGCCGTAAAGACTCACAATATAGACCATCTGAAGAAGGAATTTGAGCGGAGAAAGCAACAGCATTGTGATCGGAGTTGATCCCGTGAGCAGTTCGGGTATGGTAGGGGCCAGTAGAAGCAGCGCCAGCACAGGTTTTCTGCTGCCCACCTTCAATCGCATGCAGCATAATCTGGGCAAGAACCTACTTAAAACATGCAATGCAGCCTGCCAAGATTGAGATTCGAAAAAGCATAGAAACCATGCCGACTCGTCGTCAGAATGAGGGGAGTCTGGTGTTAGATCTGGAAACTCCAGACAGCAACAGTAATGCAGTCTACTGAATATTCAATGGTCGCTCAAACCATGCAACGTCCCAGTATTGCCCGAATTTCCTGCCAACACGAGTGAATGTCCCAACATGGATGAAATGGAAATGCCTGTGCAATGACTGGGATTGGGGGTTTGGAAGCGTAATACCCGCAACGATCCTCTCTATGTCCGCACCATGAATTGAGCAGAAGAGCTCGTTGTATAACGCCGTTCCAACTCCCAAGCCAAGAAATTCTGGATCGCAATAAACCGATGCCTCCACCGTTGTGGAATATGCTGCCCTGGGACGAAAGAGACTAGTGGTCGCCCAGCCAATGACTCTGTCGTCTGAAACGGTTGCCACGTACAACCGATGAGGGTCGCGTCCTGCATGCTCTTCGAGCCATGAAACCCTGTCTTGAGTTTTTACAGGTTCAATCTCGAATGTTGACGGGCTGTTCTTGACATAGTGATTGTGTATCTCAACTATTCGTGCAAGATCTTTCATCTGGCCCGGACGAACTTGAACGCGCATTGTGATGTCGTCCTGAAAAAAACCATGAGTCATATTTCAGCGTTACCGGTGCCAGAATGGTCAAATGCCACTGTTTTTCACAGAAACCTCTGCAGATGACTTGAATTTATAAGAATATCCAGTGATTCCGCTCTTCTTGTGAATATATTTGAGATGCTTGATTCGGATATCGCATGCTTTGGTTCTTATGACTACAATTGCTTCTTCAAGACGCGGGAAGGATTACTTTCCACTATTCCTTTATTAATCGGCTATGAATTTTAAAAAGCTTCTGCCAAGGCGCAATATGCGACCAGTCGGCAAGAGAAGATAATGCCTGATTGAACCAGGAACGCCTGTGCCTGAATTGATACATTCAAAATAACTGTCTATCTGAACAGGTTTGAAATTATGGGGGAGCCGGAACTTGGTCCCTTGTGGCAGCCACATTGTGTGCAGAAGCCAGTTCCGTAAGAATCACTGTAGTAGTCTGACGACTCGCATTCACAGTGGCAGTATTGTTCTTCCTGGCATTTCTCGCACATTTTGCATCCTCCACCTGTGGTGTATGCTCTCGTTTCTGCCGAATACGGTAGTAAAGGGAATTGGGGTTAATTGCATTCGGACCTGACATCTTAAGGTGACACTTGATATATCTCCGAAATAGCGATCTCTGTTCCGATTCCTCGGAGCTGCTGCCGTGTAGTATCACAGGTCTTCTGATCGGCTGTCAGCACCTTGAGCAATGGTATGGGGTGTGTTTCAATTTCGGACCTGCACGGTTGAACTACGATTTCTCTGTTTTTCCCTTCGACCTGGAAAATATCCTGTTGCCAAACCACTTTATTATGCGATCTGTGAACTTGTAGCTTCCGAACACATTGCCTGCGCCGAGAAGGAATGCAAGCACGTATCCCGCGATCCCTCCTGAAAGGAGAGCTACTTCCCTGGGGAACACGGCATAGACTATGAAGACAGTCACGACAACAGCCAGTAGTGTGGAGGAATCTATCTGGACATCTGCGGTGCTGGACTCATGTGCTCGAATAATACTTCTCGCGTCCGCCGCACCCCAGAACGGGAAGATTATGAAATACAGTATAATGAATACCAGCGCAAGGAACCCTGTGAATCTCAGGAGGAACTCACGGGGATGTGTGAGCAATAGGAACGAGGCCACGGTTGTCCATACTATGCCCAGGAACAGAAGAACCCCGTACCGCACCTTCTGAAATCGCACAACTTCAGCAGGTTCCATTATAAGTTTCATATAAGACACACTGACGTTGGATTTGCTTGAAAGAATTCAGATGTTTATTGTTGTTATTTGAGGTCCCGTGATTCTATTCGTTGTTTTCCGAACAGCATTCGCCTTCCGCTATCTGCTCAGAGGATTACCGCGTTATAGCTTTGGAGACTTCATCCACCTTGTCGGGTTCCCCTTCAGTGATTCAGGTAGCGAACCTCTCATTAGTATCGTGACAGCAGTGTCCGGCCCTGCAACACCTGGTTGCCGGACAAAATCTGACTCGGCGTATATAGAACTAAGCACTAGACATGTGGAATGAAATTCTGCTGAAAAAAGCTCAGCAATATCTGAACTTAATTAAGGCAGGTGCTCAAGAAATTACCAATTGCAATATCGCTCTGGAAGGAACTGGGCAGGAGAAACTATGGAGGTATGAAAACGCGCAATGTTATTAATCAGGAAAGGATGTGTAAAAATGGAAGGAACAGCAACTGAACAGGTATCACAGGAGGGTAAAGCTTTTGGACCTCTTTTGAACTGGATCAAGATTGCTTAAGATGATTGTGTTTCAACAACCAAGTCATCTAAAGAACATAGTCGGAGGAGGTATAAACTCATGGATGAGAGCAATTTGTCCGTTGACAAAGGCAAGAAACAGAGTAGAACAATCCGGGAATGGTGGCCGGAAAGGTTGGATCTGAATATTCTTCGCCAGAATTCACCTGAATCGAATCCCATGGATCCGGATTTTAATTACAGAAAGGAGTTCGACAGCCTCGACTTTGCAGCGGTAAAGAATGACATTGCTGAGCTTCTGACGAAGTCTCAGGATTGGTGGCCTGCCGACTTCGGCAACTACGGTCCTTTGTTCATCAGGATGGCTTGGCACAGTGCGGGCACTTACAGAATTGGCGATGGAAGGGGAGGAGGCGGCTCGGCACAACAACGTTTTGCACCGATTAACAGCTGGCCGGATAATGTACTTCTTGACAGAGCCAGAAGGCTGATTTGGCCTGTCAAGCGGAAATACGGTAGAAAGATTTCCTGGGGCGATTTGATTATCCTTTCTGCCAATGTGGCCATGGAGACCATGGGTTTCAAGACATTTGGTTTTGGAGGAGGCAGGGAAGATGTCTATGAACCAGATGTGTCAGTGTATTGGGGAAAGGAAGATCAATGGCTCGGTGATAAGCGGTATACTGGCGATAGGGAACTTGAAAAGCCATTGGCTGCAGTCCAGATGGGGCTCATATATGTCAATCCAGAAGGCCCCAACGGGGTTCCCGATCCTGTCGCTGCGGCCAGGGATATCAGGGAATCATTTTCAAGAATGGCTATGAATGATGAGGAAACAGTCGCACTCGTCGCCGGAGGGCACACCTTCGGGAAAACGCACGGAGCCGGGCCGGCCTCCTACGTGGGACCAGAGCCAGAAGCTGCACCAATAGAGAACCAGGGAATTGGCTGGAAAAGCA
>JAKAPY010000155.1 GCA_021811925.1 Thermoplasmata archaeon
TCCGATCTTCATTATAGGTGAAGTCACACCCCAGGTCGAGTGCGGCGCCTTTCCGGCGAAACGTGCGCTGGGTGATACGATATCCGTCAGCGCCGACATATTCACGCACGGTACCGACATGCTTGGAGCAGAGCTCCTTTTCAGGAAGAAGGGTGAAGACGACTGGCGCAGGTCCGCCATGAGGCAGGGGCAGGACGACAGGTGGCAGTGCGAGTTCAGGGCGGAAGAGATCGGAGCATACCAGTTCACAATCGAAGCATGGGTAGACAGGTACTCGACATGGCTGGGCAACCTGAAGAAGTGGCAGCTTGCAGGAGAGGACACCGCGCAGGATTTGAAAATAGGCATGGCGATGCTCGGCGAGATTGCCTCATCATCGGGGAGCGAGGGCAAAGCAATAGCGGAGATTGTTGCGAGGATGCAGAAAGCAGGGCAGTCACATGCCACGGAGATTGCATCCGATGCACGCACCGTGGAACTTGCCACAAGGAACCAGAAGAGGGACTGCACAAGGTTCGGGAAGGAGCTTGAGATAGTCGTTGAAAGCAGGCTCGCCAGGTTTGCAAACTGGTACGAGCTATTCCCGAGATCACAGTCGAAGGTGGAGGGCAGGCATGGCAATTTCGAAGACTGCATCCAGAGGCTCGACGACATATCCGCCATGGGCTTCAATATTCTCTACCTTGCTCCGATTCATCCGATAGGTACGACAAACAGGCGCGGAAGAAACGGTTCGCCCGTCGCCTTGGAAACAGATCCAGGCAGTCCATGGGCCATCGGCAGCAGTGATGGCGGGCACAAGTCGATCAACAGGGAACTGGGCACCCTTGCAGATTTCAAACAGCTTCTCAGGAAGGCAAGGCAGAAACGGATGGAAGTTGCGCTCGACATCGCATTCCAGTGCTCCCCGGACCATCCATATGTCAGGGACCACCCGGACTGGTTCCATCACAGGAGCGACGGTTCGATTCGGTATGCTGAGAATCCGCCTAAGAAGTACTTCGACATCTATCCGTTAAACTTTGAGACAGGTGACCGGGAGGGGCTCTGGAATGAGCTGAAGAGCATCTTCGACTTCTGGATAGAAGCGGGGGTGACCATTTTCAGGGTGGACAATCCGCATACCAAGCCGTTTGCCTTCTGGGAATGGGTGATTGGTGAAATCAAGAAGGAGCATCCGGAGGTCATCTTCCTGTCGGAAGCATTCACCAGGCCGAAGGTGATGTACGAACTTTCCAAACTGGGCTTCACAGAGTCATACAGCTATTTCACGTGGAAGAACTTCAACTGGGAACTGGAGGAATATTTTGCCGAGGTAAACATGAGCGGCACAGCCGATTTCTTCTGGCCAAACCTGTTCACAAACACGCCCGACATACTTCCGTTTGTCCTCCAGAAGGGCGGAGTGCCTGCCTTCATGCTTCGCGCACTTCTTGCAGCCACCCTGTCTCCCCTGTGGGGCATATACAGCGGCTTTGAACTCTGCGAGAACGAGGCGCTGCCCGGGAAGGAGGAATACCTGAACTCGGAGAAGTACGAGATAAGGCAGAGGGACTGGAACAGGCCGGGCAACATAAGGAAGCTGATAACCAGGCTCAACGAGATAAGGCGCGACCACGAGTCGCTCCAGGAGCTGGGCAATCTTGAATTCCATCCCGCGCCAAACCCGAACCTCCTCCTCTACACGAAGAAGTCTGTGGATGGGGACGATGTGCTCATGATTGTAGTCAACCTAAACCCCTACGAGGCACAGGACGCTGTTCTCAGGGTCCCGATCGACAGGCTTGGCGTCCGTGCCGACGAAAGCTACGGGGTCCGCGACCTTCTCACAGGTGAGCTTTTCAGGTGGTACGGAGAGTATAATTACGTACGACTTGTTCCCGGTGAAAGGCCGGGACACGTGTTCGCCATAGAAAGGTTTTCAGCATGAACGACCAGCTCTGGTACAGGGATGCGATATTCTACGAGATTCCGGTGAAGTCTTTCTACGATTCCAACGATGATGGAATAGGCGACTTCAACGGCATCAGGCTCAAGCTTGACTATCTCGCGGCACTTGGGGTGGACTGCCTGTGGCTCCTCCCTTTCTACAAGTCTCCCCTCAAGGATGACGGATACGACATCTCCGACTACTACTCCGTCCAGCCTGAATACGGCACGGTTGAGGACTTCAGGCTGCTTCTCTCGGATGCCCATTCAAGGGGCATGCGCGTGATTGCAGACCTTGTCATGAATCACTGCTCGGACCAGAACATCTGGTTCAGGGAGGCAGTATCAGGCAGGGAATCGCCCAAGAGGGACTGGTTTGTCTGGAGCGACGAAGACACCAGGTACCCCGGTGCGAGGGTAATATTCACGGATACGGAGACATCCAACTGGGCATGGGAGCCGAAGACAAAGCAGTACTACTGGCACAGGTTCTACAGCCACCAGCCGGATCTGAATTATGACAACGGCGAGGTCCGGGAGGAGATGAGGAACGTCATGCGATTCTGGCTCCGCATGGGCCTGGACGGGTTCAGGTGCGACGCCGTCCCCTATCTCTATGAAAGGGAGGGGACTACATGTGAAAACCTTCCCGAAACACACATCTTCTTCAAGGACGTCAGGCGGATGATGGAGGCTGAATTTCCAGGAACAATCCTTCTGGCTGAGGCAAACCAGTGGCCGTCGGAGGCAAAGTCATACTTTGGCGACCAGGACGAGTTCCACATGGCATTCAATTTCCCCCTGATGCCCAGGATATACATCTCGCTTGCAAAGGAGGACGCGTATCCGGTGATAAACATAATCAAGCAGACAACGCCGATACCTGAAAAATGCGACTGGGGCATCTTCCTGCGGAACCATGACGAGCTGACGCTGGAGATGGTCACCGACGAGGAAAGGGACATTTTATACTCCGAGTACGCAAAGCATCCGAAGATGCGCCTCAACATGGGCATACGGAGGAGGCTGGCCCCGCTGCTCGACAATGACAGGGCATCCCTTGAGCTTGTCCACGCCCTGATTTTATCCCTCCCCGGATCACCCATACTCTACTACGGCGATGAGCTCGGCATGGGAGACAACATATACCTTGGTGACAGGAACGGCGTGAGGACGCCAATGCAGTGGTCCCATGACAGAAATGCTGGATTTTCGAGAGCCGACGGGGAGCGGCTCTTCTCACCGCCAATCATAAATCCCAACTACCACTATGAAAGCGTCAACGTCGAGTCTGAAAACAGGCTGCCGTCTTCGCTTCTCAACTGGGTGCGGAGAATGCTCGCCGTCAGGAGGAAGTATGCACATGTGCTCGGAAGGGGCGAGATAAGGTTTCTCGAGCACAGGAACAAGCGGGTGCTGTCATATGTCAGGAGCTACCAGGACAACCGCATGCTCTGCATTTTCAACTTTTCCAGGAAGCCAACCTACCTCGAACTCTCACTTCCCGAGTTTGCGGGACTCAGGCCGGTTGAGGCGATAACCGATGCCCAGTTCCCGCGGATCGGGGAGCTGCCCTATTTCTTCACGCTCCACCCGCGGGCCTTTTTCTGGCTGAGTCTCAAGCAGCCGACCGGGGAAGACGAGGAGGATTGAATGGCCCGGATTGCTCCGGCCCTTCTCATGCCTGTTGCCTCCATGACGGTCGAAAAACTCCAGTCACTGCGCTGGTTCGGCAGCAAGTCGAAGACGATTGAGAAATTTGAGTTGCTTGATCACGGAGAGGTCCAGTCCGGGGGAGATGAGTTCCTGCTTCTCTTCCTCCGCTTATCCTACGCGCAGGGCGGAACCGATGACTATTTCGTTCCCCTGTCGATTTCCGGAGAGCGCCGCGCTCTGGCAGCGCCGCTCTCGTTCAGTGTCGAGCATGAAGGTTCGAGTCTATGGTTCGAGGACGCCCTTTATAGCGGCAGCTTCCTGAAATTTGCATCCTCCCTGCTTTTCTTAAACTCCGCACTCAAAATGCAGAAGGGAACAATAAAGGGGGAAAGCACTTCGCTAATGGCCACCTCCCCCCGGGCGCAGGAGGTTTCGGTCATATCTACCGAGCAGAGCAATACTTCGGTGGTAATTGACGGCAGCGCGATTTACAAGAGCTACCGGAAGATCGAGCCTGGTGAGAACCCGGACTATGAGATTCCATCGCGCCTCGCCTTCTCTTCAGGGTTCAGGAACGTCCCCGGGCCGCTGGGGAGGCTCGAATACAGGGACGACAGTCGATACACCATCGGCTCACTCAGCCAGTATGTGAAGAATGAGGGTGACTGCTGGACATACTTCACTCGCTGCCTTGGCGCATTCCTTGCCAGTGCAGGCAACGGAAAAACGGACATGGATGACGAAAGTCTCGGCCTGTCATGCCTCGGCCTTGTGAGGAGGCTCGGGAAGCTGACGTCCTCCCTCCATAATGCGCTCGCATCGCTGAAGGCGGACGGTGAATTCACTCCCGTCGCCGTGACTTCGAATGACAAATCGAAGTGGGCGGACGATTACTGTTCTCTGGTTGCAGACACCCTTGCTCTGGTCAGGAAGAAACTCGATGGAATGG
>JAKAPY010000008.1 GCA_021811925.1 Thermoplasmata archaeon
GGATTTTTCGTCATCGCTTCCGCCATGCAACAGGTTCCAGTCCTCAGTCGAAACGATGATGATGTCAACAAGACCCGCGACCTCACTCAGCGCATTCAGCGCCCTGCGGCTGTTCCAGAGTCTTGGCCTGAAGTTGACGTCGTAGCTGACTGTGACCCCCGCATCATGCGCCCTTCTTGCGGCCTCCTTTGCACTTCTTCTCGCCTCGTTTCCTATCGCCTGTGCGATGCCGCTGAAATGGAAGAAACCAGCTTTTTCCACAATTTCAAGCTGATTCGGGGTTAAGCTCAGGCTGCTTGCACTGCTTCCTTTCCTGTAGTATGTGAAGACGTGCTCACCCTTTCCAAGCAGTGTAATGAAGTATATCCCCGTGAAACCGCCGCGGCTTACAGACAATCCATCTGTGTTGATGCCCTCCTGTTTCAGGTGATCGACCATGTTGTGGCCGAAATAGTCGTCTCCTACCGCGCCTATTATTGATGAAGGCGCCCCAAGCCGGGCCGCCGAGACAGCAACATTAACAGCATCTCCGCTGAAACTGAGTTCATATCTTCCCTCCCCTGCGTCTGAGAATTCAGCCATGGGCTCACCCATGGCAACAATGCCAGTGCCCTTCCCTGCTTTTCCTTTCATGAATCCAATTCGGCGCGGAGACCACCGTTTTCAGACGGTGGAGGAGCGCCGCCTCCCTTGTGTACGTGGTTTTTGGTCCTCGACATATTTTGCAGTGGTCTCCGCTGAGACGTGCCCAACGGTTCCGATGCAATACGATGGCTACCATATAACCCCCTTGCAAAATACTTTCCTGAATTCGGTATGTGTGTCAAACAACACACTTGTGAATGTTCTTTTCAATGTATTGACTATGGCGGCAGGTGGTCCGGAAATAAAAATATGCAAAGCGCCTGGCATGACTTCCAATTGCCCGAATACCCAATTGTGCGATTCTTCTATTGATTTTGGAATTGTTCCGCATGCCGTGCAAGGTGCATGCGCTAAGGCAGTGTGTTCAGAAAGATTGCCTGTCGCGCCATGTGCGCAGCAGGCATGCCTTGTGTCAACTGGCCAATCGCAGCGGACCTCTCCGGCTACATGCCACCGATTTCAATCAATGTTGGTTGACGCGGCAAGAAATGGCTCCGTATGTTAAAAGATGGTGCCTACTTCTTCCTGGGCTGGGCAACTTTCTTGTGTATGAATCTGGCGGCGGGATTCTTGAACCTCTCCTCCGTCAGGAAATCTCCCCTTTCGTGATAGCCCCTTTCCTCCCAGAATCCGTCCCTGTAATGATTCGTCAGTTCCACAGCATTCACCCACTTCGCGCTCTTCCAGCCGTAGAGTGACGGCACGACGAGTCTCGCAGGGGCACCCTGTTCCACACTCAGTTTACTGCCGTTGAGCTTCAGTGCAAGAAACGCGTCAGCCATGTTCTCCAGCGGAACCACTGTCGTGTACCCGTCAAGCGAATAGGCGAATGCAAACTCTGCATCCCCAAGCACACCTGCCTTTTCGAAAAGGCTTGAAAACGGGACGCCGCCCCAGGTGCAGTCCCTGATGCTCCACTTCGTCACGCAATGAAAGTCCGCATGAAGCTCTCCCGTAGCGATGGACTGCAAATCACCATATGAAATGGAAAGCTTCCTCTCTACCCTGCCGAACAGTTCAAAACTGTAGTTCTCCTCCGCGACTTCCGGCACACCATTTATGGTGTATATGACGAACCTGTGTCCCCAGAATTGACCGGGCGGAAGCCCTGACATGCCTTTCAACTAGACAAATCAAAGATATATTGTTAATGTACTCCGCCCTGCTACGTCAGAATACCTCGGAGCCGGAGTGCACCACTATTCCATTCCCCGTGATACTGTACGGCCTGATCCTTCTCGAGTGAGGGATGCCCCTCATCTTCACGATCCTGATAGTCAGCTGCTGCTCGGACGCATCGCTTGACTCGACCGACTGCAACAGTATTACACCGTCTGCAGTGTATTCGACCATTCCGTCCCTGGATGATGTTGGATGGTTTTCGTTGACTTCGGATGTGAGCAACCCCCCTGCGCCGCTCTCCCTGATAAGCCTGCAGAGGTTGAACAGCCCGCTCCTTTTCTCGCTGTCCGTCTCATAAAGCATTGAGAGAAGGGAGACGGAGTCGATGACGACCCTCGAGGCACCAAACTGCTTTATGAAGTCTGGGAGTTCGCTCCTTATCCTTTCCACCGAGGTCCTGGCATTCGTCGGCTCCAGCCTCACCAGAACAAGGTTCTTGGCGTCAAGGTGCGGCTGCAGTTCCCAGCCGTATGATCTTGCATTCCTGAGTATCGAGTTTTCGTCTTCCTCCAGCGATATGAAGATGCATTTCTCCCCCTTCTGGAGCCCCCTCAGGAGAAACTGCATGCTCAGCGTTGTCTTGCCTGTGCCGAACGAGCCAAGGACAACAACAATCGACCCCGGTGGAAATCCGCCGCCAAGCATATCATCCAAGCCCGAGATGCCTGTCTCAAGCGCGATGCCTGCTTCCATCATATCCTCTCCGTGTCAATGACAACGAGACCGCTCTGGGATGTGAGCGTGGTTGCGAAGCGGGCGATCCTCTGCTCGTCCAGATGAGGCATCAGGCTGACAAACTTCGCAATGTAGATGTAGCGCTGCCTCTTGCTGCTCGAGGTATGCCTGCTCCACTCGAAGACAAGCACACCATCGACGCTGTCTATTATCATCTGCTCCTTCCTTTTCTCGAGTATGCCCTCGGTCAGCAGAAGGTAGATCACTCCCTTCCATTTCTTTGCCATCCTCTGCATTCCGCGCAGCATTGAAACAATGTCCATTAGTTCAACCGATTCACTTACGACGAGGTCCGTAAGCGAGTCCACAACAACCAGGCTTGACTGGGCATTCTCCTCCAGGAAGTTGACGAATGAGTTGATCACGTCCCCCTTCCTGTTGAGGAGCAGATTCTTGCTGTCCCCGACCCATGAGGGGGGCACTACCGACTTGTTGAAATAGAACTGTGAAAGATCGGTGAACTGGACGTGCCTTCCGAACGCAGAGTGGAAGTCGTCATTGAATGAGAAGAGTATCTCCTGCATTATCTCCTCCCTCGGCTTGAAGAACGTGGCGTAGTGTATGCTGTCCGGCAGCTTGCCTTCCGCTGCCCTGTCGCCCATCAGAAACGCGATAGACTCGGGCCTGTCCTTAGCCATGGAGAGCTTTGCAGCCGAGGTATAGGCAAATTCGATAAAACCACTCCCCACATCTCCAAGAAGCAGGACCACTGAGCCCGGCGGAAGACCACCGCCAAGTATTGAATCAAAGTCAGCGACCCCCGTTGGAATTCTCTGACCACGTGCATCCGATCCCATGGCAGTTAATGCATCAAGCCATTCAATAAGCTTTTCTGACCGGTCAAAATCATTTAAGGAAACCGGAGCATCACTTTTATTAGCCGTCTAAGAGACTTCAATTTGTCATAAAATCAAACTGTGTATTAAGGAGTAGGACATACTGGCTTGGTGAGCCCCAGTGACTGGCAATTACTTCGGTAGCATGAAGCTGGGCAAACAGCTCGCTGATAAGGCGAGGGAGGTTGCCCAGGAAAAGGAGGAGGCGGAATCCAGGCTTAACGACCTGGAGAAAAGGATTGCATTAGCGAAGACGCTGGGCCTCCCTGTCGATTCTTTTGAAATCAGCCTCAAGAAGGCAAGGGAGTTCTATGAGAGGAGGGAATACAAGGACTGCATCGCAACGGCCATCCAGACAGCGGAGGCACTGAAGGTCGATGTTGACAAGATGTTCTCATCCAGAATGGATTCAACATCAAGCATGATGCATTTCCTGTCAGAAAGGGGCTCCGATGTGTCGCCGCTGCAGTCCGCTCTTGATTCGGTCCGGAAACTCCTCAATGAGGGAAAGTACGAAGAAGCAGAATCATCTCTCACAACCATCTGGCACAAGGAGGAGAAGACGCTTGCAGAAATGTTTTCTCATGAATTCTCTGCGGTGCAGAAGGCTCTGATTGCCGCAAGGTCCTACTGCGGTGAGGTGGAAGGGGTCGACAGGGCTCTCACCGAGGCAAGGAATGAGATCACGGCGAACAATGTGGGGAGTGCATTCAAGCTGCTGGAGCAGGCCAATGGGCTCATCACTAGGCAGATCAGGACAAAGGTGGATGAGGAAGTCAAGAGGCTTTCGCAGAAGATAGAGCTTTCCAAGCTGTTTGGCCTCGGCGTTGGTCCTTACAGGGAGAAGCTCGAGCAGATAAGATCCAGTCCCTCCGGGCAGAAATTCCCTGAAATGCAGCATGTCATTGATTCGCTTGACAACGAGCTCGATAGGAGGCTCAAGCGCGCGTTCGAGATAAGGCTCAAGACAATCAGATCTGACCTTGGAGACAGGACACTGCCCCCGAGCATAACATCGATCGCCTCCACATCACTCAAGGATGTAGAGCTGAAAGTCGAGTCAAACGATTTCGAGGCCGGCCTCACAGAACTCAAGGACCTCGAGTCAAGACTCGAGAAAGCCAAGTACGACTACATAGCGAGGATACTTTTCAACGGTAAGAAATACATAACGCTGGCACTCAAGAACGGCCTGGATCTGGCGCCTGTAAACAAGCACCTCAACGATGTAAGGGAATTGATGAAGAAGAGGCGCTACAGGGAGGCTGTGGAGGCGGCAGAACTCGCCAATCAGGAAGCAATGCGCCTTTCCACTCTTACAACAGACGCCGAAGACGTGATGAAGAAGCTTGATTCCGAATTCCAGGCGCTTGTAACCCTCGTTTCAAATTCGGTTGACATAAGCATAAGGTACGCCGAAACGAAGAGGAAATATGAAAACAAGGAGTTTGAGTCCTTCACCTCCGACGCAATGTCGCTGCTGAAGGACATGGACGTCCTTCTTGAGAATTTTGCAACTGGCCAGATAGATGCGCTCGACAGGGGCATAGGAGCTCTCGAGTACCTCGGCGGAGAGACGCTGGACCTGAACAAGAAGCTTGGTTCAGCCGTATCGCTTGTAAAGAACACCGAATTTGCAAAATCACTCACGGTCAGCGCGGATATTGAGAAGGAAGTGGAAAACAGGCTCAAGGAGCTTGAGCAGACATGGTCGCTGAAGGCCAAGACATCTGTCGATTCCAGCAGGGGCCTGATGAAGGAAAGGCTGGGCAAGATGCTTTATGCGGTGACGCAGTTTGAGACAAAGGGGGAGAGCTACCGTTCAGCCTCCGTCGCAAAGGACATAGTAGACTGGGCATTCAACGGAAACGTCTACAGGGTCCGTTCACTTATACAGAGAGCCAGAAGGCTTCTCACGGTTGTCCCGGAGGTCAACAGCAGCTCCGCAGTCAACATGCTTGAAGCCGCAGAGCGAAACGCCGAAATGGACACCGAATCGGCATTGAACACCGCAGGCGAGGCACATGACATACTCTACAACCTGTTGAATGACTACTTCGTCAAGGAAATGTCCTCACTGATGGACATGGTCTCAACATGCAGGCGCAAGAGGGTGGAGATAGGTTATGGCTATACGCTGATCGGGAGGGCAAGGGCCGCGCTCAAGTTTGAGGATTTCGAGGCTGCGTCAAGAATGGTATCCGTCGCAAGGGAAGAGATACAGAAGAGACTTAGACAGGTGGAAGACATAGAGGCGGACCTCTCAAAAGCGGACAGGCTGCTTGTCGAGGCGAGAAAGAGCAGTATCGGTGTTGAAGACATACAGAAGCTTCTGCTTGAAGCAAAAGCATCGCTCAAGAGATATGACTACGTCCAGGCGAAGAGGGAGATTTCGCAGGCGCTGATGCTTGAAGAGAAGGGCATGGCACCCAACCTTGCAGGGAAGGAAATACTCGAGGTCAAGGCGGTTCTTGCGGTTGGACGTGAAATGGAACTGGCACAGGACCAGCTTGAGCAGAAGAAGGATGAGCTGCTTGAGCTTATGAAGGAGAGAAAGCACTATGAGGCGCTAACAGGCGCCAGGTCGCTGCTGAAGGAAACGTCCTCAGCGGTCTCCTCGGCGCTGAACGAGATGCTGATCGGCATTGCGGCCGAAAGTGCAAAGGCGGAGATTGACGGGCTGGACGTTACCATCGTCGAGTCCAGGCTCGAAAGGGCAAAGGGTTTCCTTGCATCCGGCCACTTCGATCAGTGTTTCAACAGCCTGAAACTTGCCAGGGATGAGCTTGGGCTTGTCAAGAACTCCGTGAATGAAGCAATCTCACTGATAGAAAAGGCGGATGCCTTTGTAATCAAACTGGATGAGCTTAACCTGCTCGACTCGGGAACGGCGAACCTGTTGAGGCAGTCGAAGAACCTTCTCAAGAACGACCAGCATCTTCTTGCAATGCAGACTGCGCAGAAGTGCATGGAGGCGTGCAGCGACAAGCTCGCATCCAAGGGCTCGCAGCTGCTTGAGAAATACACTCATCAGATTTATTCAAGCATAGGTAACGACGAACACGAGGGTGTCTCGGCAAGGGTGAATGAGGCGACTTCCCTGGTCGCCAAGGGAAACGACGAGGCGGCGGATGCGCTAATACTCCTGAAGAATATGGCCGAAAGGCTTGCACTGCAGGAGGAAATGGCCAGGCGAACTCTTGAGGTGCTCAACAAGAGGTCCGCGGCGCTGCTCGAAAAAGGCGTCGCCTCCGGAGAGCTCAACACGCGCATCAGGTCAATCTCGGGACTTCTCGAATCGAAGAGCTTCAGGTCAGTTGTGGAAAAAGGCATAGAGGTCGAACAGCTCATCGAGGAGATAGCGAAAGAGGGCGAGAAGGCAAAGCTCAAGATGTCGACTCTCGAGGACAAGCTCGCGAGGTTTGAGGAAATGGGCCTGCCGATGGAAGGCTGCACTGAAATGGCCCGCGATGCACTGGAACTCGTATCGACCGGAAGCATGCAGGAGGGTATGGCAAAGATACAGGCCTGCGACGAGGCGGCCGACAGGATGCTTCACGAGGCATGCATATCAAAGGTGGCCGCCGTCGAGTCTGCTGAAGAAGCGGCTGGCAGGCTCAGCCTCTCAACCGGTGAGGAAAAGAAGACAGAATTTGATGGAATGATTGCGTCAGGAGACACTGCAGGCGCGTACCTTCTAGCCGAGCGGCGTTACAACGAGATCGCCCCGCTTGTCACAAGCAGCCTGAGATCCAGGTTTGAGGGCATAGTTGGCGGTGACGGTCTTTCGAAGAATTACTCCGAGGGTCTCAGGCGCGAGTTCGAGGAGATGATGGCCGCGCAGCGGTTTTCAGAGTGCCTCGACTTCATATCGAAGGCGGAGGCGGACATTACATCGAAGTCTGCCCTCATGCTTGAAATGAACAACCTTTCAAGACAGTTCACCGACGTTTCGGGGGAACTCAGGAAGACTGGCATTAATGTGCGGTCATTTGACCTGCGCTTCAGGAGCATGTCCCAGGATGTGAGCGAGAAGGGCATCGAAAGCCTCAGGAAACTCATGGATGACATGAAAAGGATGAAGGCGGAATTCTCACCAAGGCTGCTGATCGACGGCGACAAAAGCAAGTGGGGACCGCAGGTCACTGTCAGGAACGAGGGCAGGGTAGTCGCCCTCAGCACATCTTTGAGCATAAAGGGCGGCGCAATTAACAAGGCCGAAAACTTCGGGAATATCAAGCCGGGCGAAAGCAGGACAATGAACCTGCCTGCAACACTTCACGGTGAAGTTGTTGCACTTGCCGCGGCAAGCAGCCCGATCGACGGCCGCTCAATCTCCTCCTCGAAGAACTTCACCCTGGAAGGCAACTCGATTATTCAGGTGCTCCAGTGCCGTTTCTGCCGCGGCAGGATAAAGGAGAAGGCGAAAGTGCACGAGTGCGCATGCGGCCTGACTTACCACGAGCAGTGCGCATCACGCCAGGGAACATGCGAATGCGGCAGGGAACTGCACCTTTGAGCTTGCTGCCCTTCACCCTTCCGTAACGCTTCCTGAATAATAGGGGTGGATTGTTATCATCCTCCTCCAAAGCTCATCAAGGTCCATGGGCTTCAGGTCGTCCAGCATGAACCGTGCAAGCTCAAACGCCTCTTCTTCCGAAGCAGTTGCCTCTGCCGGGAGAGGTCCGAAAGTCCTGGTGTCAACCTCATCCCCGAGAACGTGCTTGAATATGTAGCCGGCCCGCGAGGCGTGGAATGGACTCGTTGCAACGATGACCTTCCCGTGCTCCATCCTTTCGATCAGTCTGCCGGTGAAATAAGCGTTCCCGATAGTGTCAATGCTCCTTTTCTCAAGCAAGAACGGAACAGGGAAACCGGGAAACTCACTGCGTGCCATCCGGTCCATGAGTTCCGCTTCGCTTTCCTTCCCCGCAGTCACTCCTCCGGAGAAGATAATGCAGAGTGCATCCTCCTGCTGTGCAAGCGTAACGCCGAACCTCACCCTCTTCACCATCTCCCCGGACGGCATGCCCTCAACCGGCCTGTCTCCGAGAATGACCACCACGGGCCTGGCCACTTTCAACGCCAGTCTTCGTGCCGGCCGTAGAATCCGCCGGGCCACATATCGCTCACCTGACAAAGTGGGCGGGCGAGCGCATGAGCTCAAGAGCCTTCTTGCTCATGGAATCCACAAAGTCCTCGTCCTTGATGGACTCGAGATTGATCTCAAGGTTCTCAAAGGCGCCCTTCCTTGCCGCGGCTGCCATTATCCCTCCCACCACTGCATCCGACCTGCTGTTCTTGTTCCCGTTCTCGGCCATGAACTTCGCCATGGACTCAAGCTCGGTGCAGCGCATCATTATCTCGAGCGGAACTTCAGTCGCCTTCTTCAGCGCTGCCTGGACCTTTTCGTATCTCTTCAGTTTCTGCAGTTCGGTGCTCTTCCGGAGGGAGAGGGCCTTGATAACGCCTTCAAAACTCCTTGCATCCCTGTCCGAGCAACTCATGAGTGAAAGCGATATCTTGCCTGCCTGCTGCCTTATTTCGCGCACCTGCCTAGCTATATCCCTGTACGCATCCTTTCCCAGAGTCAGGTTGCAGTCCATAACAATAAGCGATGCTGCAATAGAGCCGACGAGTGCAGACGCTGAACCGCCCCCCGGCGTGGGCGAAGACGAACTCAGTTCCTTCAGGAAATCCCTTATTTTCTTTTCGGAGTATGTCATCATTCCACCATTCTTGAAAGGAGCATATCAAGTAACTTCCCTTCCATAATCTGACTGCGATCGAAATCAATCAGTTTAAGTCTTTGCACCGCCGCTTCTGAAATTGCACCGACGGGGAGAAGTCCGACCACCTCGCTGCCGGCAACATTCACGCCTTCCCTGCGCGCCTCTTCCGTGACCCTGTCGAACGCGGCTACCGGCCCGGTCTTGGAGAGGTCTGTCAGGTTCATTGAAACCTGTGCCATCCTCCTTTTCTCGATGTAGAAGCCGAGCGCCTTTACTCCCGGCATTCCACCGTCCCTTTCCCTTACCCTGCCTGCAATCCTCTTCGCTACCGCCACATCCTCCGTCGAGAGGTAGACATTGTAGGCGACGAGCAGCGGCCTGGCGCCCACAACGGTCGCACCCGCAGTCGGATGCATTTCAGCTTTGCCGTAGTCAGGTTTCCTTTCCTCTGTGTGAATTGTCTCCTTCAGCCCTTCGTACTCCCCTTTCCTGAGGTCTGAAAGGCTTCTTCTCTCGGGCCTGGTCGCAGACTTTTCGTAGAGGTAGGTTGGTATGTTCAGCTCCTCCGCTATCTTCCTGGCAAGCTCCTTTGAAAGTTTCACGCATTCATCCATCTCGATGCCGGACAGCGGTATCAGCGGTATTACATCGGTTGCCCCTATCCTGGGATGCTCCCCGCTATGGCTGTTCATGTCGATGAGTTGTGAGGCCCTTCTGCAGGCCCTGAATGCGGCCTGCACGACTTCTTCCGGCGTGCCCGCAAATGAGAGGACAGATCTGTTGTGGTCGGCATCCATCTCGGATCCTAGGAAAACAACTCCCCTGCTTTCCATTATCTCCCTGGCTATCTTCTCGACAACATCGTGATTCCTGCCCTCGCTGAAATTAGGAACGCATTCCACGAGCTGCGCCATGGTTACCTTCCTATTCCGTACCTGCTTAAAACACTATTCGGTTTCAGCCAGTGCTCAATGGCGCCATCCCTCGCTCAGGAACTTCCTTCCTTTCCCTTCCATGCAATCGGGGTTACCGCAACCGGGACCATCGAGAGCACCTTCTTCCTGACATTCTGGACAAGCGAGCTCACCTCTTTCGCCTCGTACTTTTCAAGCTCGCCCCTGTCGGCAAGCCTTGCGATCGCGGGGTCAAACGGTATCTCTCCTAAAATGTCCAGTTTTTGCAGCATCTCCGCCTCCCTGCCTTCGTCCCTGGGATAAAGGTCTATCCTCTCGCCGCAGTGGGGACATTTCAGGTAGCTCATGTTTTCCACCAGGCCTATCACCGGAACCTTTGTCACCTTGGCCATATCCAGCGCCTTTTCCACGATCATGTGCGCCAGGGACTGCGGTGTGGTTACAACAAGTATGCCATCCAGCGGAACAGACTGGAAAACTGTCAGCTGTGCATCGCTTGTGCCAGGCGGAAGGTCAAGCAGCAGGAAGTGAAGGTCACCCCAGTCGGTCTGGCCATACATCTGCACTATGGCCCTCGTGACAAGGGGTCCCCTCCATATGACTGCCTGCGTCTGCTTTTCGAGTATGAGGTTCATTGAAATCAGCTTGATCCCGGCCTTGGTTGTCGCTGGAATCAGCATCTTGTCGTTTGCTCCTGCCCTTTCATTGGCACCCAGTATCTTGGCCATGCTCGGGCCCGTGATGTCTGCATCGAGCACGCCCACCTTGAACCCCTCTCTGGCAAGCTCGTTGGCTATGACGGCAGTCGTGAGAGACTTTCCCACTCCACCCTTTCCGGACACGATGCCTATGATGTACTGAATCTGCATCTTTCCGTATCTGTAGATGCCCGGGGCGATCTCGGTTGCGTCTTTCGGCTTGTTTTCGTTCCTCCGTCTCCTCAGATCCTCGGAAAGTGCGGACTGTTCCTCCTTCGTCATGACACCGAGCTTGAGATTCACATTCCTGATTGCGGGATTTGCAAGAAGAATTGTCCTGACATCGGACTCAATCGTCTTCTGCAGTGGGCAGCCCTGAACTGTCAGGACAACCTCGAGAGAGACGTCCGAACCTCTCACCTCAACATTCCGCACCATGTTAAGTTCTACTATGCTCAGGCCGATTTCCGGATCCCTTACCGGTTTCAGTAGTTCGACAACGTCTTTCTTATCCAGAACAATACGCTCCTCAAGTCAGCGCAGCTTTCCCGCAACCTCCCTGCAATATCATGTGCATCCTCATTGTGCGGCAGTAGCGGCCCTGACGGATGCCTGTTCGTACCTTTGCTGATTATTTTAGGCTTGCCCTTGAGCCTGCACTGAAATCACAGTCCCCCGGGCTCAACGCTCCAAATCCACAAACGCAACCTTCTCCAGAACTGCTTCCCCTACAACATCAACGTCCACCGAATCAATTCCCAGCAACCCGGCCTCCGCCGCTTTCGACTTCGTCAGCTCTATTAGCGAATCATCCCGCTTGAGCCCAAGCGACTTGAGTACCCTGGAGACATCCGTCTCGCCCGCAGAAGGCATTGTGATCACAACAAGTTCCTTCTCGCCGTCTAGCTTCACAAGAGAGAGTGCCCTCGAAAGCTGGCCGCTGCAGCCAAGGTAGAGGGCGACTTCAGTCATAATGTCATCAGAGGCACTCGTTCCCCTCCTCAGCGCCCTTTCAGCGTGAAGGCAAGCGGAAACAAGGTGAGCCCTTCCGAACACGATCTTTGCCTTGACAGGCTGCGATCTGTATCCCGCGGCGGCGAACGCGGCCATTATGTCCTGGGCCTTCACCTCTTCTTCGCATTTGCACCCGATAAACCCGAATGCAACTGCCGCTTCATCTTTCTTCATCGAAAAACCAGTCCTTTGGTATCGCCGTTCCCTCGGCCACGGGTTCAATTGTCTTTCTGGTCCTTCTTGACTGCTCGATGAGCGACCGGGCAAGCTGACGGCCAATCCCAGGGACAACGACGAGAGTGTCTTCAGTGGCTGCTGATATGTCCCTTCTTGTCCTGAAGCCGTGGGTGAAGAGAGCAATCGCCCTGACCCGCCCTATTCCTCTCAAAGCGGCAATATCCAGCAAACGCTCGCTGACTCCCTTTTCGACACGTTTCGCGATGTGCCCTATGCTCCTTGAACACTCCAGCCCATCGAGCTGAGCCAGTTCTTCGGCGCTGTACATAAGCCATGTAGCAGTCTCGGCCTTGTTTCTCAAATCTCCGGGATAGATGCCGTAATCCGCGAGGATCCTGTCCTCCCTCTCCTCACTTATCCAGTCCTTCAGCATCAGCGCAGTCTTGAGCTCGGACAGGTATAGCTCCTCGTCCTCCGCCTCGTCCAGGGTGAATATGAGTTCATTTCGCCTGTTTTCGGCGGCATCAAGCAGCTTCTCCGTATCGGAGTTCCTCGAGTAGAGGGGTATCATGTCCGGCGTGGAACAGATCGCCTGGAGGAGCCCGAGCTCCTTCCCCTGCTTGAATCCCTCCACCGCCTCCCTGATCATGATGGCTGTCTTAGGGTCAATGTACAGGTCCGAAACCCTCTTCCCGTACACCGTTGCCCTGAACTGTTCGCCGTCGCCTGAAATCATGCCGTTGTCCTGCAAGTACCTTAGCATGCCGACAGCGCTGCGCTCCAGCGTCTCCACATCGAACTGGTAGGCATAGAATGTAAGGGACAGGAATTCCCTCAGTTCCCTCATGTTGTTTGCGATCCTCGTGGCCACCGCAGAAAGGACGTGGTTCCTCAGAGACCTCTCGTTTCCTATCTGGGAATTTATCTTCTCCGCTTCGCCGAGAAGGTATTCCTCCAGCACAAAGGAGGCCATGTCGCTGTTCTTTGCAACAACAATTGCCTCACCGTAATCGTCATACCTGGGCCTGCCTGCCCTGCCGCACATCTGCTTGACTTCCACCACCGGGATCAGAGTGTTGCCCATGTGTGAGTCATATCTGTAGAGGTCACGCACAATCACCGTCCTCGCGGGAAGGTTTATCCCTGCGGCCAGGGTGGGTGTCGCAAAGAGGCATTTCACCTTCTTCTGCTTGAACAGCCTTTCCACCTTCTGCCTCTGTGCATTCGTGAGTCCAGCGTGATGGAACGCAATTCCTGCCCTGAGACAGTCATTCAGTGTCCCCCTGACCGCTCCTGTCTCCTCCATGTCATCTTCTATTTCCTCCTCGGAAGGCAGCTCCTTCTCATCCATTGCCTTGACCGCCTCCTCCATGAGATGCCTGTACTTCAGCGCAGCACTTTCTGTGTTCTTCCTCGTATTGACAAACACAAGAGACTGCCCCCCGCCGGCAATGGACTCATATATGAGTGACCAGAGATCCTCCCCGTCCCTCTTCCTTATCTTTCTCCTCTCATTGTCGGTGAAGAATATTTCCGAATCACTGTACACTCCCTGCCTGAGCTTTACCGGCCTCCAGTCACTTGTGTAGTGCTCAGCGTCGAGCCATTCGGCAATTTCTGTTGAATTCTTGATGGTCGCGCTCAGGCCGACAACCTGTATATTTGGTGCGATGGTCCTCAGTCTGGTGATGACCATTTCAAGGGTGGGGCCCCTGTCCGGCTCGTTTATGAGGTGTATCTCGTCCACGACGACGACGGACAGCTTTGATATCCATGGTGCACTGTGCCTGAGGAGAGAGTCCGCCTTCTCGCTGGTGGCGACAATTATGTCGTACCTTCCAAGCCTTTCCCCGGTGGAATCGTAGTCGCCCGTGGATATGGCCACCTTGATTCCAAGCGGTTCGAATGCCTTCAGTTCCTCGTATTTCTCCGATGCAAGGGCCCTCAGCGGCACTATATACATGCCCTTCTGCCCTAACCTGGCAGCCCTGAGCAGAGCCATGTAGCCTATCAGCGACTTGCCGCTCGCCGTCGGAACAGCCACCACCACGTTCCTGCCCTGCAGGACGGATGGTACTGTTGCAGACTGGGTAGGATAGAGTTTGTCAATGCCCTGCTCCTTCAGCTTGGCCACTATGTCCGCATCGATCTGCAGTTCTTCGACGAGCATCGTTACAACAGCATTATGCGCAAGTACTTAACTCGTTCTTGGACCTCTGCGCTGCAAATTCCAGCGCTGTCTGGCACCCATGCTGATTCGTAAACACATGCTATCCAGACCGCTACTAATCCCAAAAGCCTTATTTAGCAACGACACGTATAATTCAAAAAGAGCTGAAATATTTGGCGGATTCCAACAACGTTGTTGCTGAGGAGAAAGTCCAGGAGGAGCCTGCGGATGCAGACACCTGGATTGTAACTCAGAATTTCTCCAATACAGGTGAGATCAGCATACCTCCTCACCTGGCTGATCAGGTCATTGGCCAGGATGAGGCTGTCAGGGTGGTAAGGAAGGCGGCAGAGCAGAAGAGGCATGTCATGCTCATCGGCGAGCCGGGCACAGGCAAATCGATGCTTGCCCGTTCAATGACGGAGTTCCTGGCGAAGAGCGAACTGCAGGATGTCATCGCGTATCACAATTCAGACGACCCCAATGAGCCAAAGATACGTGTCGTGCCTGTGGGTAAGGGAAGGGAGATCGTAAACGCTCAGAGGGCCGAGATGCTCCAGAGGCGGCAGCAGAAGGCTTCCGTTTACTGGATGCTCGTCGTCATGATTATAGTAGCATCCGTTGCAATCTTCATTATTGACCACGCCGACCCATCAATACTGCTTTTCGGCATCATAGGTGCCATTTTCATCTACTTCCTCATGCGCTACACCGGCCAGCGTCAGGAAAGCATAATGGTACCGAAGCTTCTCATCGGGCACAGCCCGGACGAGATGCCTCCCTTCATCGATGCAACTGGCGCGCACGCTGGTGCACTTCTTGGTGATGTGAAGCACGACCCGTTCCAGAGTGGAGGACTCGAGACGCCGGCCCATGAAAGGCTTGAGGTGGGCGCCATACACAAGGCGAACAAGGGAGTTCTATTCATAGATGAAATAAACCTGCTCAGGACAGAGTCGCAGCAGAGCCTGCTCACTGCGCTGCAGGAGGGCAGGTTCTCCATACTCGGCCAGAGTGAACGGAGCTCTGGCGCAATGGTGAAGAGCGAACCGGTTCCGTGTGATTTCATACTCGTCGCCGCGGGAAACCTTGATGCGCTTCAGGGAATGCATCCTGCGCTGAGGTCGAGGATAAGGGGCTACGGTTATGAAATCTACATGAACACCACTATGCCAGACACAAACCTGAACAGGGAGAAGCTTGTCCGCTTTGTGGCCCAGGAGGTCGTGAAGGACAAGAAGATACCTCATTTTGACAAATTCGCGGTTTCTGAGATTTTAAAGGAAGCGCAGAGGCGTGCAGGCAGAAAGGGAAGGCTCACGCTCAGGCTCAGGGAGCTTGGCGGTCTGGTCAGGGTAGCGGGAGACATAGCAAGGGAAGAGAACTCGGAGCTTGTCAGGAACGAGCACGTCCTGAAGGCAAAGAAGATTGCAAGATCCCTCGAGCAACAGGTCGCCGACAGGTATATCCAGAGGAGAAAGGAGTACAACACAATCTCCACGGGCGGCAATCTTGTTGGCACAGTTAACGGACTTGCGGCCCTCGGTGCGGACTCGGGCATGTCCGAATTCTCAGGCATTGTCCTGCCGATAGTTGCTGAGGTCACCCCCGCGCATACCAAGTCCGGCGGGAGGGTTGTTGCAACCGGGAAGCTGGGCGACATTGCGAAAGAGGCGGTGGACAACGTTTCAGCAATCCTCAAGAAATACTCTGGTGAGGACATAAGCAACCATGATATCCACATCCAGTTCATCGGTACCTACGAAGGTGTCGAAGGGGACAGCGCTTCGATTTCAATAGCCACGGCCGTGATAAGCGCCTTCGAGAACATACCGGTCGACCAGACAATTGCCATGACAGGCAGCCTTAGCGTCAGGGGCGACGTACTGCCGGTCGGCGGTGTTACTGCAAAAACGGAGGCGGCGGCAGAGACAGGGCTCAGGGAAGTGATTGTTCCACAGGACAATCTTGGTGACATAATCCTCGACCCCAAGTATGCAGGCAAGATCAAGATTTTCCCGGTGAGGACACTTCTGGATGTCCTCAGGGAGGCGCTTGTGCAGGGAGCTGAGAAGGACAAGCTGATTTCAAAGCTGAGCATCATACTCGGCGAAGTGACACAGAAGCAGGAGAGCGAAGTCGACACATCGATTTCCGCGACAAAAATAAAAGGCGGAAGGCCTGTACCTCGCTGATCAGGTTGATTGTGAATGAATGGCCTGATCGTGGGCAGATACCAGCCATTTCATCTTGGACATCTCTCTGCGGTGAAGGAAGCGCTTGAGCAGTGCGACAGGCTCATCATTGCCATAGGAAGTGCGCAGTATTCGCACACGCGTGATAACCCGTTCACAGCAGGCGAGCGGTATGAGATGGTTTACTCCGCACTGAGGGCGGAGGGCATATACGAAAGGGTGAACATTGTCCCGGTGATAGATGTTAACAGATACGCGATCTGGGTCTCTCATCTCAGATCCCTCGTCCCGCCATTCAATTCCATCTTCACCAACAACCCGCTCACACAGAGGCTTTTCAGCGAGTCGGGCTACGAAGTGAAGCAGACAAGGTTTACAACAAGGACAAGTACAGCGGCTCATACATAAGGGAGCAGATGATCAATGGCGGGGACTGGAGGCAGTCGGTCCATCCGGTCGTTTCGGAAATTATAGACAGGTTCGGCGGTGTTGATCGTGTCAGGGAACTCTTCTACCTTTCAGGACAGGTCAGATGAACTGGTCCGTTCAATCAGCCAGACAATGACTGAGAAGCAGCTGACGCTGTCCACGGCCGAGTCAATAACGGGCGGTCTCATAGGCGCTTTGCTTGTCTCTGTCCCCGGCGCTTCCTCTTATTTCAAGGGCGGAGTGACTGCCTACAGCAACGAATCAAAGGAGAAGGTCCTGGGCGTGAGACGCAGGACACTAACCTCACGGGGTGCTGTCAGCAAGGAGACTGCAATTGAGATGGCCTACGGTGCAAGAAGGCTTTTTGAGACATCAATGTCTGTTGCCTGCACAGGCATTGCAGGTCCATCAGGCCAGACGGATGCCAAGCCAATCGGCCTCGTGTACGTGGCCATAGTTACAGATGCGGATTCAAGCGTCATTGAAAAGAGGTACGAGGGCGAAAGGGAGGAAATCAGGAAGATGACCGCTGTCGACTGCCTGAAGCTTGTTCTCGATGCCGCTCAGCGCGTGAAGCAGGGCTGAGCGGTACTCCTTCAAAGAACTTGCGACTTCGGCAGGCTCCTGATCTTTTCGTTGTATGCCCTTGCAATTTCCTGGAGGCCTATAACGCCCACTGCCTGATCCCGATTTCCCTTTTTGTCCACCACGACAAGAAATTCGATCTTCTCGCTGGTTAGCACGTTGAATGCGTCATGCGCGGTCTGTTCCGGCAGTATTGTCTGTACCTGCCTGCTCGCAATGTCCCTGAGTCTGCGAGTGATCTCGCCCCTGTTCTTTTCAATCTCCGCCCAGGTGGCGTAGCTGCTTATTTCATTCATGGAGTTGACGATGACGGCCCCCTTTGTCTTCAGCTGCTCCATCAGCTTCAGCGCATCATCCAGCGTTGTTCCGCCGTCCATGGCGGTCACGCTTGCATTCATTGCCTCGCTGATCATTATGTCATCCATGAGCGGGCGCTCATACTCCTGCTTGTGGGCCGGTGAATGTGCCCTGTCTAGCACCTGAGCCCTGTATATCGAGTATTTTGTCCCGGATACGAAGTATGATATCACGGTGGCGAGCATGAGGGGGAGGAAAAGGGCATAGCCACCGGTCATTTCTGTACCCATGATTATTATCGATATTGGTGCCTTGGAAACTCCTCCCACAAAAGCGACCATACCCACTATCACCATGTCGGCAATGCTCAGGTATGGAAAGAAGGGTTGAAAGATGAGCCACATGACCGCACCCAGGAATCCGCCAATGACTATGCCTGGGGCGTAGACACCACCCGATCCGCCGGAGCCGACGGAGAACGAGCTGGCTATGATCTTGACGAATATCAACGCAAGCAGTATCCATATGGGCATCAGTCCGAATTCAGAGAACTGTGAAATGCCGCCGTAGAAAAGGAGCTGTATCCAGCCGTAGCTCAGGCCCAGGACCTGCGGAAAGAGCATTGCTATGAGGCCCACAAGCAGTCCTCCTATCGCAGGCCTGAAGTACGGCGGGACCCTTTTCATTTTTGCAAACTGGTTTCTTACCCCGTAAAAGGTAATGACATAGAATATGCCGAGCAGGCCGGTGACAATCCCTATGAGGCTGTAAATCGCAAGCGACTGCGGGTGGCCGAAACTCACAGTTGTCTGCTGGATGCTGAAAAGCGGTTCGTAGTTGAAGAAATATCCGAAAATTCCATAGCCTGTGGCCGACGCTATTATGGATGGGACCAGCGCATCAACCTCGAAATCCCTTCTGTAAAGTATTTCTGTGCTGAGCAGCGCACCGCCAAACGGCGCCATGAATATGCTTCCTATTCCTGCTCCAATTCCTGCGGCAACAGCTATTCTCCTGTCCCTTTCGTCAAGCCCAAAGACATCCGCCATGAATGAGCCGAAACCAGCCGCAATCAGAGCCACGGGACCCTCTCTGCCCGCGCTTCCGCCCGAACCGATTGTTATCGCGGAAGCGACGAGCTTTACGGGCGGTATCCTCTTTCTTATGATGCCCTTCTTTGCATGGAATGCCTCTATGGCCGCATCGGTCCCGTGTCCCTCCGCTTCGGGTGCAAATTTGTAAACAATGATTCCTGATGCTAGACCGCCAACAGTTGTTGCAACAGGTATCAGCCAGTACCTGTAATTGCCAAGCGAGTATGCTGGACCCTGCCCCTCGAGAAAAGTGTTTGGGGGTGAGAAGCCAGTGATGGCGGTGAGGATATATTCCGTGCCGAGCCGTATGGCGTAGTAGAGCGCAAGGGAACCGATGCCTGCGACGATCCCGATGAAGATCCCTACTATTATCCATTTCCTGACGAAGCCCGAAGTCACCCACTGCCGAAAGAAGTCGACTCTTTCTATTTTTCCATCCCGCGCCATTAATTGCGGAGTTGTTGTCCAGGCCACCTCAGCACAATTGAAGCCATGGACAAACAAGTTACAATCGTATAAAAATATTGGCGGCTCGCTATTCCATCTGAGTGTCACACTCTTGGAGGCATCAGCCTGCTTTCCAAACATTCACATGATGTGCGGAAGAAAAATACTGTCGACTCCCATTCAGGCACCAGCGTATTGTTTTTAATCTTGTTCCAGTTAACACCGCGTAAGTCGTGAAACAGCAAGCATGCGCAATTTGGTGAGAACCTATGCACAACAAGTCGTTACTCGACGGCCACCTTCCCGGGCACTACATTACTGCATGGTCGCCGGCCACTGATCCAGTGCTCACTGTCTCCGGGGGAGATACCGTCGTAGTCAGAGTCCCTGAAGCTTCAACAGACCAGATAAAGCAGTCTTCGACATCTGCATCACTGAGGCGTATTGACAGTACAAAGACAGATGCGGCGGTTGGCCCGATATACATCGAGGATGCATCGCCAGGCGATTTGCTCAGGGTGGACATCATCGATATCAGGTGCGCCTCCTGGGGTTGGAGTGCAATTCTCCCCGGCTTCGGCCTCCTGAGCGATGAGTTCACCAAGGCAAGGCTCTTCCACTGGACGATCAGGAACGGTTTCGCAAGGCCAAAGGGCAATTCATTCCTCAGCGGGTTGAGCCTCAGGACAAGACCTTTCCTCGGCGTGATAGGCGTCGCACCCGCAACCAGAAGCAGGGGCTATACAATGATCCCGCCGCAGTACTTCGGCGGAAACATGGACAACAACAGGATAGGCATCGGCTCCTCCGTCTACTTCAGGGTAAATGTGGAAGGAGCCAAGCTGTGCATAGCCGATACGCATGCAGTCCAGGGGGATGGAGAAGTGTGCGGTACAGCGGTCGAAATGCCATCCGTCACAACGCTGAGGGTCAAGGTGTACAGCAACACCCTCAAGACGGAGGCACCGACTGTGATATACAAGGAGAGGGCAAGGAACAGGAAATGCATCTCAACTTCAGGAATTTCGCCAGACCTCTATGAAGCAGCAAGGATGGCAGTGGGATCCATGGTCCATCTGCTCAACAGAAAAGGGCTGGAAAATGAGGAGGCATACTTGCTTTGCTCGGTTGCAGGCGACCTGAGGATAAGCGAGATAGTCGACAGGCCAAACTGGAATGTGGGCATGTCGATGGACCTGGCACTCCTCAAGCAGCTTGGCATCGGCTTCTGAGTTGCCGAACTCCGGGAAGTCTCACATGAGCGGTTCGAGGAGTCTCCCCTCTCTGAGCATCCGGGCGCATTTCTCTATCTCCCCGGAAAGCTCCCTGTCCCTGTCAAGGCGGGGGATTTCCTTCCTGATTATTCCATGTGCCTTTCTTATGCGTGGGGCGGAGGGACCGCCCGTCAGATCGAGCGCCTGCGATGCGCAAAGCGCCTCGACGGCAAGAACGATGAATGAGTTGTCGACCATCTGCCTCAGCTTAATTGCCGAGTAT
>JAKAPY010000156.1 GCA_021811925.1 Thermoplasmata archaeon
TTCCTGATGTATTCGTCCCCGGACACTTGAAATAACTTACAAGCTCCCTTCCAACGAATCCACCACCGCCGAGGACAAGAAAACCACCGTTCATTGCCTCTCACTTATGCGGGGGGTAATTCCAGTCCCATGTGTTGCCGACTCGCGGATCATGCTTGTTTCCGTTGATTGATTTAGGCACGATTGTAATGTCATTCCACGGTCTTCTCAGCTCGTCTGGGTTTGACCGTTCGTACAGTCTGGTTACATAGTACACTGTTTCCGAAGGAACTGAGCTGACACATTTCGTTCCGTGCCAGAATTTTCCGTTTATTTTGACTGCCTGCGGTCTCTCGCCGCTTGCAACAATTTCCACAAGCTCCCCCGAATTGCGTTCTTCAATGTCATTATAGGCACATATCTTGAGTGCCCCTTTTATGACGACAAATATGTCAAACTGGCCCCTGACGTGTCTGTGCCACGCCCTGATCATGCCCGGATTTGAAATAGAAAGATTCGACTGCATGGTCCTCTCGCCTTTCAGGAAATCGTTCCAGTCCTCCCTCATGATTTCAGTAAATGAGCCTCTCTCGTCCGGTATTTTCACAAGATCAATTACTTCAATGCCTTCAAGCATAGTATCGTCGATGTATCCGTGCGTGAAATAAGAACTCATCGCCATGAGCACCCACGCATAGTGCGCGCTCTGTCGTGACGTATTGCGATTATGGGTGCCGTCACCTGCTTTTGTGATTATGTTGGGTTTTTTGGTGAAAGTCTGGACATCCGCTCTTTCAAAACTGGGATTACTCCTTCCCACACACATGACGGAGTCATAAATATGCGGTCATCAATTACCGGAGTTGATGCGTCTGCTGATTACGGGTGGGGCGGGATTTATCGGTTCGAATCTGCTTCATTACTGGTGCGAAAAACATCCAGATGACCGTATTGTGTGCATGGACAAGTTGACCTATGCGGGTCATCTGGAATCCATTCGCTCACTGATAGACAGAGGCAGCATAGAATTTGTGAAGGGTGATATCTGCCTGAGAGAGGACGTCGGCAGGGCTATGCGTGGCGCTGATGCTGTCATACATCTCGCAGCCGAATCGCATGTCGACAGGTCTATTGACAAACCTGATGAGTTCATAAAAACCAATGTATTTGGCACCTTTACTCTCCTGGATGAAGCACGTCGCTCAAACATTAAACGTTTCCATCACGTTTCAACGGACGAAGTCTTCGGTTCTCTTTCCCTCGAGTCCCGCAAAAAGTTCAACGAACAGACTCGATACGACCCCAGAAGTCCTTATGCCGCAAGCAAGGCTGCATCGGACCATCTCGTCAGATCATATGGAGAGACTTACGGCATCAACGTTACAGTATCAAATTGCGGAAACAACTTTGGTCCGTTCCAGCATCCTGAAAAATTGATCCCCCGTTTCATCACGCTCCTGCTGTCAGGCAGAAAAGTGCCTTTATATGGAGACGGTCTGAACGTCAGAGACTGGATATATGTTCTTGATCATTGTTCTGCTATCGATACCATCGTAAACAGAGGGAAGAGTGGTGGCACATACATGGTTTCGGGCAGAAATGAACTGTCCAATATTGAGCTTACCAGAAAAATTCTGTCTGAAATGGGCTTTAGCGAAGACAGGATAGACTACATCAGGGACAGACCAGGGCACGACCGCAGATACGCACTCTCCGACTCAAAACTGAGGAAGGAGCTTGGCTGGAAACCATCCAAGCGGCTGGAAGAGGCGCTGAGGACAACGATCGGTTGGTATGTTGAGAACGAATGGTGGTGGAAGCCTCTGGGCGACAATTATTCTTTCTCCGTCGGTCGCGAAACATCGAGTAATCGGGACGCACTGCGCTCCGGATTATGAACTCGTTCCGCGGACATGACAGCAACACACAATTCGGTGCTGTGGATTGTGGCTTCGTGTGATCTTTGAAATACGGTGCCGCGTTACCCGATCGCATGGAAAGACACAAATTTCAGTGGGTAAAATCTCCGAATTTCAATGAAAGGCCGTCAGCCTCGATAACTATGGTGGTAGTTCACCACACTGTGATTCCGACCCTCGAGGAAACAGTGAATCACTTCCTCAGCACCGAATCCAAGGTCAGTTCCCATTATGTGCTCGGAAAAGACGGCACCATAGTGCAAATGGTGAAGGACGGAGATCGCGCATGGCATGCTGGCGTCAGCAGCTGGAAGGGTGTGGACAATTGCAACGATTACTCTATCGGAATCGAAGTAGTCAATAAGGGCAACGGTATGGATCCTTTCACAGAGGCACAATATGCGTCGCTGGTGAATCTTATAGGAAGTTTCGTGTCCAAATACGGCATTGCGAGCGATATGATTGTTGGGCACAGAGACATAGCCCTTCCTCCAGGCCGAAAAGTGGATCCTGCAGATAACTTCGACTGGTCCCGCCTTTCAGAAATGGCAGACAGAAAGACAGTTACCGAGCTGGCATCGAGGATGCAACGTGAATATAGGGAGCAGGAGCACACCAACTAAGCGCTGGTGCCGAACTCGTTCGGCGGGCCGCCGTCTAAGTCACCCCTCCTTCAGGCTGTCCGGGCAAAGTACTTCAAAGTGATCATTATCACTGATCACATGAACTATGAATCATTCGGCGGAACCGGAATAAAGGTCTCGAAATTGATTTACGGAACGTGGTATCTTCCTCATGAAGACGGGAGGACTGCTAACGGCCTATTTCCGGTAAGCAGAGAGCGCTCATTTGCAGTGATAGAGAGGGCAGTGGAACTCGGGATTAACTTTTTCGACACCGCAGACGTGTACAGGGGCATTTACGACAGAACGTCCAAAACTCCAGGCTTTGAAAACATCGGACTTTCTGAACAGATTCTCGGCGAGGCACTGAAACAATACGACAGAGAGTCAACTGTGCTGGTAACAAAGGTCACAGGCAGGACCGGGGACCTGCCGAACGACCAGGGCCATAACAGGAAGCACATCATGAAGGCGGTCAAGGATAGTCTTTCGAGGCTGAAAACAGATTATATTGACATTTACCTGCTCCACGGACCAGATGCTTCGACAAAACTTGAGAACTCAATAAGGTCCATGAACCATCTGGTGGACAGCGGACTCATCTTACACTACGGCGTTTCCAATTTTCCGCCCGAGCAGGTGGAGGAGATGTTTGGAATATGCAGACACAATGGACTCGAGCCGCCTTCCGCAGTTCAGGAACCTTACAATCTCATTGACAGAAATTTCGAAATCGGAATGCTCAAGCTTGTCGAAAAGCACAATATCGGTGCCATGATATACAGTCCTATGGCCCAGGGCGTACTTGCCGGGCGTTATTCGACCGAAACAGGTTCGGTGCCCCGCAAATCCTACGATGCCATGTTTGCCGGGAAGGTTCAGGGGCTCGTCGATCGCGGCATTGTCAGTAAGGTTGCAGAGGTGAGCAGGTCCAGTGGAACCTCGATGGCCAGTGTTTCGCTTTCCTGGCTTATGTCAAAGAGCAGACACATTTTCCCGATAGTGGGTGCCACCGGAATTGAACAGCTGGAAGACAGTGTGGCCTCGGTGGATATCAAGCTCAGCGCGGAGGATTTACGAAAGCTTGAAGGCTGAGCAGAAAACGGGCACACACTTTGCGCCTCATGGTGCAATTGCGCCTTCACGACAATGGATTCCTGTTCTGGGGAGAAGACTTATCCGTGTCATCGAGGATAGGAGGTCTGAGGGAAGAATCTGCCACACGACGGGGGTCAGGATCCACGGAGGAGATGCGGATGGAGCTCAACCGACCCGCTCTATATGCAGTATCACGACACCGAATGGGGTGTGCAGCTCCACGACGACAGGAAGCTGTTTGAATTTCTTGTGCTGGAGGGATTCCAGGCTGGCCTGAGCTGGTTTACCGTGCTGAGAAAGAGAGAAAATTTCAGGGAGGCGTTTGATGACTTCAACCCGGAAACCGTATGTCATTACGGAAAGAGGGACGTTGCCAGACTGATGAGGAACACCGGCATAATCAGGAACAGGAGCAAGATACTCGCATCAATTCAGAACGCTTCTGCCTTTCTGAACATCCGTGATGAGTTCGGCAGTTTCGACATCTACATCTGGCAGTTCGTTGGCGGCAGGCAAAAAGTGAATTCGTGGAGAAGGCCTGCCGATTTGCCATCAAGCACGGAGGAGTCAAAGCGCATGAGCCATGATCTCACAGAGAGTGGATTCCATTATGTTGGGCCGACTATATGTTATGCTCATATGCAGGCCACTGGCATGGTTAATGACCATCTCCTCTCCTGTTTTCGTCATGGCGAGTGTTTGTGATGTTGTTGAC
>JAKAPY010000157.1 GCA_021811925.1 Thermoplasmata archaeon
TTCCGATCTGCCTTCCGTTGACGAGTGTGAATGTGTATTTGTGCCTGTCCACCTTCACTCCCCTCAGTTTGTCCAGGCTGATCAGCCTTACTCTCCTTCCGGCCATCTCGGTCGCTGACATGAATACAACACCGTCGCCCAGATAGTCCATGTGAGTGCCGCCTGACGATTCAAGGACATAGACGACGTTTGCTCCAGAGCCCTCTACTATGTCCTTCTGTATAACCGTCAGTAGCCTTTCGGCCGAAATGTCATATTTTTCACTCAAACCATCTATGCTGTCTATCACTATCAGGCTGCGGTCTGGCAGGCTCTCCTCCACCCTGTCGTAAGCAACCTCCAGCTCAGGCAGCAATCTTCCAAGAATAAGGTCAACGGAGTTGCCGTCTATTCCGACCCTCGATGGTATGAAATCCTCATTTGCCGACACCGTTCCCTCCTCAATTTGTCCCTCCAGCCTGTGGAGCTCGGTCCTGTCCACGGTGAGCTTCTCCGATTCTTCGTTGAAGGCCTTGAGCAGCTCTATCGCAGGAGAGAGATCTGTGGATTCCGGGACTGCGCCGGGTGGTGCCAACTGCGGCTGCCTGCTTGAGGTCATGTGAAGAAGAAATGCCTTGCTGGCCTTCAGCAGCTTCACCCTTTCGGAGGATTCCTTCAGCCAGGGGAATTGCCTGTAAAGCGACTCATCCGACACCCTTGAGGAGAGGTAGTACTGGTTCTGGCTGCCTGTCATCGTCTCGATGAGCTGCAGTGCTAGAGTGGTCTTTCCGGTACCGGCTTCTCCTT
Organism: Thermoplasmata archaeon; assembly: GCA_021811925.1. Lineage (GTDB taxonomy): Archaea > Thermoplasmatota > Thermoplasmata > Sysuiplasmatales > Sysuiplasmataceae > JAJZXY01. The sequence continues at coordinate 787 of JAKAPY010000157.1, forward strand.
TAATGACAAGCGAATGACCTCCGGTTGCCTCCAGAAACTTTATGAACTCCGGTGGCAGCCTGCCGCGACTTCCATTACCGTTATACATATCAGGTTTCAACCCATGACCGGGGTGGGTATAATCGATACCTCTTTTTAACCCATCGGACTTCTTGCGTTTTGTCTACCTGAAGTAGTGGATAGAATAACTTGCCATACGATTCTCATGACGGAAAATCACATCGCTGATAATCAGGTGGAGCAAAGCATAAAAAAGAAAGGAGAACGGGTGCTTGTGCAGCCCGTTGCCCACGTCCAACTATAAACGGTCCTGGAAGGGCCGTTCGTTGAAGCGGTGTCCTCCGTCAGCTACCCGTCCTGGGACTTGTTCACCATTTCCATGTTGCCTGCGGCGAAAAAAAGCTCTCACTGTGCGGTTGGCGGCTCAGTATAAACATCCTGTGGAGGGAGAGGGCCCGGGACGCAAATTGGTTCACCGTGTCTTGGATGTAATGCCTGCAGCTGCCCAACTGCACCTTAATATGCCGAATAATGTTCAGATTCAGGGGCATATCCGTGCAAAGGTGCACGAACCAAAAATAATAAGTCTTTTGAGTCACTGATGCAGTCGAATTAGAGCGGCCGGGTGACAAAACAATAGGTGATATTCTTGACTGTCTGTCCACTTGACTTCAGGTATGGCAGGAATGAGATGCTTTCAGTATTCGACGAGAATGCGAAGCTGCAGGCAATGCTGCAGGTGGAGAGTGCCCTTGCGCAGGCTGAGGCTAAGCACGGTTTAATTCCGAAGGACGCCGCCAAGAGCATCGAAAAAGCGGTGAGCTCGGGTGCCGTCAAAATAGAAAAAGTGAAGGAAATCGAGGCCGAAATAGGGCACGACGTAATGGCCATGGTGAAAGCACTTTCTGAAGTTGCAGACAAGGGGGCGGCTTACGTCCACTACGGCGCAACTTCAAACGACATAATAGACTCGGCGACAGCAATACAGCTCAAGAAGGCTATGAAAATAATAAAGGCCGATCTCATTTCACTCGAAACTGTGCTTGCCCGAAGGGCCACCGAGGAAAGGGATACGCTCATGCTGGGCAGGACGCATGGACAGTCAGCTCTGCCCATCACCTTCGGCCTGAAACTGGCTGTCTTTCTTTCCGAAGTGGACAGGCAGCTCGAAAGGCTGGAGGAGAGCGAGGGAAGAATTGCGGTTGGTAAACTGTCCGGAGCAGTCGGGACCGGTGCCTCGCTCGGCAAGAACTTCTTTGACGTGCAGGAGGACATGATGGAAAGGCTGCAGATCAAGCTTGAACTCGCAAGCGGTCAGATTGTCGGAAGGGACAGGTACGCGGAGCTTGTCTCTCTAATGGCCAACATAGCCGCCACTCTTGAGAAAATGGCAACGGAGATTAGAAACCTTCAGAGGAGCGAGATTGACGAGGTGGAGGAGTGGTTCGACTCATCCAAGCAGGTCGGCAGCTCGACGATGGCTCAGAAGCGCAACCCGATCAAAGCGGAAAACATATGCGGGCTGGCGCGCATCGTGAGGGGTTTTGTAAACCCGTCTTATGAGAACATGGTGCTATGGCATGAGAGGGATCTTACGAACTCGAGTGCGGAGCGCATAATATTACCGCATGTCTGCGTCCTTATCGACGACATACTGGCAAAAACATGCGAGTTGTTTTCCAGTCTTGTGGTAAACAAGCACAACATGCTGAGGAACCTGGACAGGGCAAAGAGCGTCATCATGGCCGAAAGGGTGATGCTAAGGCTGACGGACGCAATGGGCAGGCAGAATGCACATGAAGCAGTGAGGAAGGCGGCGATGAAGACATCTGAGGGGGGGACGCCTTTTGCCGACTCGCTTCTTTCTGATGCCAAAATTGCGAAAACAATTGACAGGGAAGAGCTCGACTCACTCCTTGAGCCGAGCACCTATATCGGCCACTCTTCGGAGATTGTTGATATGCTTGTAACACAAGTTAAAAATCAAAGGGCGTTATCGCTCACAAAATAACGACGCAGTATGGGCCCATAGATCAGTGGATGCATTTTGCCACTACAGATCGCCGCCTTCGCAAGGCGGAGGCCGCGGGTTCAAATCCCGCTGGGTCCATATCCTGTCCGGTACCTATTTTCTCGCAAAATATGCTGCCGCCCAAGGAGCGACTGGTCTGCTGCCTGAGAAGTGCACCGGCACAATGCCGATAGACCCGAAGCTGCCCTGCCCGGTGGCCCGTCGTTCCAGAATGTTGTCATGAGGCATTGATAAAAAACATAACGCCTCAGAAGAATAAAGCATACTGCAACCTTTGAACAAGGAGGCTTTTTGGTTCTTGGTTGCCATGATTCCAACACGGAGCCATTGTTGCTCTTATTCTTCTGAGGTGATAGGGTATTGGCGGGCATCCTATATCGACAAGGTGTTCTTATGGAACTTACGGTAAGTACTCGAGTGAAGCTTATCCCATTGTGTCTGCACAGGGCAGCCCGCCGGAGTGAATGGGAGTTGCCCTTCCATTCCATCCCCGGAGTGAGCGTAATGATGGAGCGAATAGTGCAGTCATCGTTCGAACACCACGGCATAGCCCTGCCCTCCTCCGACGCACAGGGAGGCCACACCCACTTCACCGATGCCGGAGCCAAGCATTCTCGAGAGGGTGCCGGCAATTCTTGTGCCGCTTGCACCAAGCGGGTGCCCAAGTGACACTGCGCCTCCCCTGACATTGACGCTCTCCACATCAATGCCCAGTTCTTTGACCGCATTCAGGACAACGACGGAAAACGCCTCGTTGATCTCCCACAGTCCCACATCCTTGGCCCCGATGCCTGCATGAGACAGCGCCTTTGAAACAGCAGGAACAATGGCGGCGCCCATTATTGAAGGGTCTACAGCCGCCCATCCGATGGACGAAACCCTCGAAAGCGACTCAAGGCCGTATTCCACTATCTTTCGACGCGACATGAGCATTACCAGGGAAGCGCCTGCGTTAAGGGGTGAGGAGTTGCCTGCGGTTATCAGACCGTTTTCTTTGAAGGCAGGTGGAAGGGCACCCAGCTTTTCAATCGAAGTGTCTTTCCTGATGCTCTGGTCGGTGTCTATGACCTTTTCACCTTCTTCGGTCCTGGTGCGCAATGGGAGAATCTCTTTTTTCATGTACCCGTCTTCGTAGGAGCGGGCTGCGAGCCTGTGGCTCCTCAGGGCAAATTCATCCATTTCCTCCCTTCGGATACCTGCCTTCTCGGCAAGTTTCTCCGCCGTCAGCCCCATGTAGTAACCAGTCCGCATATCATACCTGTCGTATGACTCGTCTTCCAGCAGCGCATCACAGAGCCTGTTTGAGAGGCGTGGGACATGTGTCATGTGCTCAAAACCGCCGGCGAGCACAATGTCGGCGTTGCCTGTCATTATCTCCATTGCACCTATTGACAGTGCGTTGAGCGAGGAAGAGCATGCCCGGTCAACAGCCATTGAAGGCACTGTGGACGGCATGTGTGCGAGCAAAACGGGATGCCGCCCGCCAAAAGTCC
>JAKAPY010000158.1 GCA_021811925.1 Thermoplasmata archaeon
CACGGACCTCGAGCTTGTCCGTGAAATGAAGGAACTCGGCGTCGTATTTTCCAAGGGAGAACCAGGAAGCGGAATTGTCGGAGCAAGCGGGCTGCTGCTCGGGCTTGGACTGATTTACGGCATGCAGAGCGTCTGCCTTATGGGTGAGACTTCGGGCTATTTTGTCGATCCCAGGGCTGCCGAAGTTGTCCTTGAGGTGCTTGTCAGGAGACTCGACGTCCAGATAGACTATGAAGCACTCAGGCACAAGGCGCAGCAGATTGACCAGATCACAGCTAGATTGAAGGATATGGAGACGCAGCAGGTTCCAGAAGGTATTGGCGAAAGAAGGGAAGACCTCGGCTACATCGGCTGAATGAGTTGGACAGACTTGTCTGTAAAAAAATAGAAAGGCGGATTTAGTTCAATAGAAGCCAAATCCCTGAGTGCATCCCATCCCTTCTGGCCCGAACATTCCACCTTCCAAGGTCCCTCTTTCTATTTGCTGAGGAACTTCTTCTCGAATTCCTCCATCTCTGCAAGTGACTTGTCAGCTTCGGCAAGCTTCTTGAGTTTGTCCATGACCGTGTCGACCCTCTGATAGATAAGGTCACGGACTGCCGATCGTATCGCTTCGGATCTTGAGGGAAAGTCATCAACCTTCACAAGGAAGTCAAGCGCTTTGAGGTAGCGTGGGGGCAGTCTTATTGTGACTTTCTCGAGATCCTGTTCGTCCATGATATTACCTGAGGGTCTAAGCGACCTCTTGTGTCAGACATATCCTCACAATTATATTTAATAGTTACTACGCTGGTGGCTTTGTGTAGAAACTGGTGTTTTGTGTAAGAATTACGGATTATGTGTATAAATGATCCAAGCGAAGTGGTGTAGTCACTCGGATTCTTACCACGGCGGGTAGCTGAACGATCTCTTAAACGGCAGGCTCCCCTATGGATCATTCGACCGTTCGAAGTCCATGTCTGTCCGCCCATAATCCATCGAGTAATGTGGTCAAATTCTACCGCAGGAAATTGAAGACCATCGGTGCAGCAAAGGCAAAGGTCGCCGCCTTCTCCTAACAGCAGTTCGATGAAGTGACCGGGTTGCTCTGCAGGAAGATTGCGGTAATCGACAAATTGAGGGAGGAGATCGGCACCCGCTCTCGATTGAAGATGAACAGTAAGAATAAAGAGAGTAAGTCACGAGGCTCGGAAGGTTTTCACGGGAGATACTGACTCTCTGCAAAATGTATTAGTATTTATGGTGGTTTCAGAACAAGATGACCGAGGAGACTGAGCCATTACTGTCTAATCGGGTTTTTCAGAAGTATTTCGGACTGAGCTTGTCAGCAACATCTGCCAGCTCTGTGGTCAGTCTGGTAATTATCTGGTATGTCTATTCCGTCACTCATTCTGCGATAGACCTTACAATAATTGGAGTTACTGAAACTCTGGCCGCTGTCATCATCTCTCTACCTGCAGGAGTATGGATTGACAGACACGATCGCATCAAGTTGCTTATTCTATCAAATGTTGTGCGTACTTCGGCTGTTGCACTGATCGTTGTCTTAACTAGGTTTTTCGGGTTTAATCTGATTGCAATTGTCTTATTGCTGTTTGCATGGAATGGAGCTGCTGAGCTATATCGGTCCAGTAGTTACGCAGTTCTTCCAGATTTGGTGGGAAGTGAAAAACTTGCAGATGCAAATGGAATTGTCCGTTCAGCTAGCAATCTTTTGCGTTCTGGCTCAAATGCGATAGGTGGAGCGTTAATCGTTGTTGTTGGCGCCTCTCTGGCGTTTTCCTACGGAGCATTTGGTTTCTTGATAGCCTTGATATTTTCCCTATCCCTGGTGGGCTACAATAAGAAACTCAAGGGGATTGAGAAACCAGCAAATGCAAAGAAAGCGAACGGCCTTTCTGAAATACGTGAGGGTTTGGCTTGGCTTCTATCTCAGCGTGGTCTCTTGTGGCTAACTCTTTCATGCCTGATCTTCAACTTCTTTTTTACTGCATCTTATTACTTCTTGGTTGTCTATGTGAGTTCCGGTCTACATGCTGGATCTCTGGTATACGGCGAAATTCTCGCGTCATTCGCGATTGGATACGCAATAGGTTCTACACTTGTAGGGCGAGCTAGATGGTCTCTAATTTACGCGGGCAGGGTCTGGACCTTAGTCTACGGAGCAGGCGTCGGAGCTTCACTGCTACTTATGAGTCTCTTTCTTTACTCTATTCTCGGAATCTTGTTTTACTTCATTGCAGGCACATGTGCGGGATTCGCTGGAAATGTTTGGTTGACGTCAGCCCAGAACATTGTGCCAGCAGAGATGCGCGGGAGATACTTTGCCATTGACGGACTGATCAGCTTTATTGGCGGTCCTCCGGCAATTGCAGCTGGTGGAGTGTTGGTCCTGACAATTCACATTATTCCCCTGTACGAATTATCGGGAATCATCATGGTGCTGTCAGGTGTCGGATTTTCATTGATAAAATCTCTATGGATGTTGAATGGGACAAGTCCACAGAGGGTGGAGCAGAAGTAGCGCAACCCGAAACCGTGAAGAACCCCCTACACTGACCAAATGACACAAAACGCTTGTGTAAGAATTAGGCTGAAAAAGTGAAATTATGCACAAAGTCTACGCTGGTGGCGTTGTGCGCGAAAGGCTTTCGTCCGTAGGGTATGGGCTCTCTCATAGAATGGTGGAAGTTCACATAAGACTAGAATGATTATGCATAGAAATATGGTGGTGGAGGGCCCCAATAAAACTCGCCTCTCCAATATGTTACCCCGAGACCGAACAGAACGTAGCCAATCGATCCATTGTAATGAAATATGAAACGGGGATAACCGACCTGTTGTACAGGGGCTCCTATTGTTTCGGGAATAAACGGTACGAAGAGTATTACACAGACAACCACCACTATGAGCACGCCCACCATGGCTGCCTTAATTCGCCTATTCATTCTTGCCATGCCTGTAATATTATCGATCATTCCATTAATTAAGATAGTGAATTAAGTCTTGCGTAGGTCGTGTACACCATTTGCTGTAAATTTCAATAAGACCCTGTACCTTCACTCGTAACAGATTTGGAGATTTGGTACGATGGAAGCACAGAGCATCGAGAATCGGCAAATCTGGGATTTAATAACAGGGTGGCTGAACGGCAAAGAGCAGGAAATGCGTGAACTCATGAAATGGTTTTCAACGAGGAAGTATGCATGGTCGGAAACAAGGCGGCCATGATGTCTCGGTTCGGTTACGGCTACGACAGGAGGATAAGGAAACTCTACGAGTGGATGATCGTGGACCAGCGGGAAGACGGTGGCTGGAACTGTTCGCAGGGGAAGCCTGGGACTCTGGACTGCTGGGAGGCGCTCTTTGCTTTATCCACGATCCCGAAGGCATGCAGAACTGCCGCGATCGAGCGTGCAATTGAGAGGGGTGCTGAGTTTTGTCTCGAACGGAATCTCTTCAAGGAGGCGCCGATTGCTGAGGTTTTATTCACGGAATCCCTTCATAACCAGTCATTCAGGACGTACCGGCCTTCGATACCTGCTCACCAATTTTTTTCCTTGTGGAAATGAAAGTCTGTTTTTCAGGATTTGGCAGATGTCACCATTCATTCCGAATCGGAGAGCTGTCCCTGTTCAGATCAAGTGTTTTCCGGCCGCTCAATTGAGCCCCAAAATCATCTTTGGGCGCCATGATTTGCGGACGGAATAAATACTATATACTGATTGCAATTTGAGATTGACCCGACTTAGCTCAGACTGGTAGAGCGGCTGACTGTAGTTGTGTTATCGGCTAATCCGATTGTTGCCGCTGAGATCAGCAGGTCCCCGGTTCAAATCCGGGAGTCGGGACATGCCTTCGTTTTCTCTTTCAGTTTGCCGCCCGTGCCCGGTCTCCCCTCATGGATCAGCTTCAGGCATTCCCTGCGTGGCGGTCCGGAGTATTTCTGTCCTGATGCTCGATGCTGTTCTTTCCATTTCTTCTCCTGGAAGACGGGCTCTTCTCATTCTCAGATCTATGCCGTCATTGGGCTTCCTGGGTATGACGTGGCAGTGGACATGGAAGATGACCTGACCTGCGTCTGCCCGTTCATTGACGAGATAGTTTACCGCAGTGTATCCCATTGAATAGAACGATCTGGAAATAAGCTTCGCTATGTCAAATACGGATGTCAACAGTTCCCCTGGCACATCGGTCATGTCCGCGATGTGCACCTTGGGCATGATGAGTGTGTGCCCTGGAACAATTGGAAAAGTGTCAAGGAAGGCTATTGCCAAATCATTCTCATAGACATTGAAGCTGGGCGCCTT
>JAKAPY010000159.1 GCA_021811925.1 Thermoplasmata archaeon
CGATCTCAGGAAGTCAGTGTCGCTCTTCGACTGGACTTCGGTCTTGGCAGACGGGGAATTCGATATTGTGAGCGTTATGTCCTTCAGCCCTCTCCACAGCACAAATGCAATGACCGCAATCGATGCGATTGCTGCGTACCCTATCACCGGCTGGTAGTACATCAGCGGCTGAAGGGTGGAAATGACAATGAATATGCCGAGCGCGGCATATACCGCCTGGGTAAGCCTGCCAAGCAGCCTCGATGTGAAGTCAGACTTCATGTCCTTCTCGACGAAGAACCTGTCCTTTTCTGCAACAACAGTGTTGAAAGAAGCATAGAGCAGCAGTATGATTGCACATGTATAGCCGAGATACAGGAGCCCATACTCTAGACCCAGCTTGGTCATTAGGAAATTCGAGTTCCCTACGAAGAGTGAGGTGAGTATGAGAATAGACACAATGACAAGAACATTGAGAATTAGTGCAAGAATCATGTTCTTTGAAGAATTCTTCATCCGCCTGGGCTTGCCGGACTGGCTCACAAGCTGGTCTCCGAACCGCCTTACGGCCATCGAGTACAGCTTGACTCCCTTCGGAGATTTCCTCTGCACGAGGGAGTATATTGAATCGTTTTTCCTGACTGCCTGCGGAAGTATCACTATTGTAACGGCCGATATCAGGACGATGAGCGTGTAAATCTGACCTGTGAATACACCTAGCTGAAGCCCTAGTCTGCCGATTACGAACGAAAATTCACCCATAGCTCCTGCGCCTATGCCGACGTAGATTGCATTCTTGGAGGTGAACCCCATCGTTGTGAAGCCTACGGCAACAGACACAAGCTTCCATACGACGAACAGCGCGCCGAGGGCGATTGCATAGGGGAGAAGCTGCAGAACGAAGGAAGTCTGTATGAGCGTGCCTATGGAGACGAAGAAGACGGCGAGGAACACGTCCCGTATGGGAGTCATCTTCTGCTGTATCCTCTCCTTGTGGTCCGACTCGGCAACTGCTACGCCGACGATGAAAGCGCCTATGACGAATGAGAAACCAAGCTCCTGGGCGAAAAGGGCCAGGGAGAAACAGAAGCCGAGGGCGACGATCATCAGTATTTCGTCGTTGCCCATGTCCGAGACCCTGTTGATTGCCTTGGGAAGTATGCTTATTGCAAGTATCAGACTGACGCTCGCAAATAGCACGAGGGCACCAATGAGCTCCGCTATCTGCAGCGGCACTATTGCCTTCTGTGTTCCGAGGGCTGAAAGGATAGCAAGCATCACGACAGTGAGCAGATCCTCCACGACCAGCAGACCGATGAGTATGTCGGAATATGACCTGAGGCTCTCACGCGAATCCCTCATCGTCTTCATTACAATGGTAGTGCTCGTGAGTGCGAAAGCTGACGCGAAAAAGATGGCCGTCATCCTGGACCAGCCGAAGACAATTGCGACGATGTAGCCAGATGGAATCATTATTGCAAGCTCGGCTATTCCGCCGAGTATTATCCTGTGGCCGAGTTCCCTCAGCCCCCTCAGGCTCAGCTCCATTCCCATCGTGAATGCAAGCAGAGTTATGCCGAGGTCGGAAATGAGAGAGATTATGTTGCTGTCGGCCGACAGGAACGGGGCGGCGAGCACACCGGCTATGATGTAACCTAGAATGAGCGGCTGCCTGAGCTTCTTGAACAGAATGCTCACCACTGCCGCCACGGCGAAGAGAATAGCAATCCCGGTGTATCCAACTGTCACGTCAAACAGTGTTACTGATGGTCACAAACCGCTTATAAACCATGAACTCAAGAATTTCATTCCTGATAAGCTTGTTCGCCGCCGCCTGATCTGGTGCCTCCGTGGCAGGAAACCTATTTTTACGGCCGTTCGTTCATTGTCCGATGCCTCCCGTTGCAGTACGCGCAGAAAGGGCAACAGAGCCTTCCTCCCTTCTTGTAGGATGCGGAGGAGCGGGAAAAAACATAGCTGCCTCTGCATCAGGGAGGAGAAAGATAACTGTCGACAGCGTCGAGGCGGACATTCGCCTGGACAGAAGCGCCATTTCGGTGGCGGAGACTGATTTTTCGCTCATCGCATCAGCCAATCCTCCATTCTATGCAAGGGTCAGGAGGGAGATTGAGGCGGTCGATGTCGTTTTCATCGTCGCAGGCATGGGCGGCTTTGCTGGGGGAGTCGCTTCCTCCGCAGTCGCCAGGGCGGCAAGGGCCTGCGGCAAGACTGTTATAGCCTCAGTTGCGCTTCCATTTGATGTTGAGGGGCCGGTGCGCAGGACGTCCGCGAGAAAGTCGCTAGAGGCCCTTGGGTCCGCGGCCAACGTGACGGTGCCATTCGAGAACAACATCATCAACCATACAATGTCGAATGTGAGGATAACAAGGGCACTTGCAATAATGAACAGGATAGTGCTCTCTCCGATTGAGGAGATAATGCAATACGCCGACACCGACTTCATTGACGGGCTGCGCAGAACGAGGCGGAGGGGAATCTATGCCGTCAGCCACGCTTCGGGCCTCGACTGGGAAAGAAAGGGAGCGCATTCGATTCTTTCTGAGCTTGGGGAGAACACGAAGCACCTGAAGGAACTCAACCTGTTCCTCAGCATGAACACGGGCATGGATGACAGCGCCGATAGGCTCGGGAATGAGGTGGCAAGGCAGATCGGCGGCTGCAGGGTCACGGTCTGGGTCAAGGGCGGGATGCAAGAGGGACAGAACAGGATAGGGGCGCTTGGACTTTTCTGATTGGCTGCCAGGATGGAGTGCTTGCAGGCTGATTTTGCCCCGGGCAGGACAACGCTCAGTCGACAAGCCCTTCGATATCGCGCCTGTCGGCTCCGGCAAACGCCATCAGTGCCTCGGCCTCCTGGAAGTGCAGCCTTGCAGGTATGACAATGCAGTGCGGCGGCATGCCAAAATCTGCAAGCTTGAGCCTGCCTATCCTGCCCGACAGAACCAGGCAGTCGGGCCTGCCCGCCCTGGAGACTGTGCATGCAAAAGCATTGTCTGTGAGAATATCAGAACCACGCTCCCTGCCGTATCCGGTTATTTCATCGAACGCCTCACCCGGCGACATGAAATACCCATGTTCGGCGTCCACGTCCAGCAGCGCAAGCGTGTGGGCCCTTTCCCTCATATTGTATTCAATCAGCTCAAAAGGGCTGATTGGCCTGAAATTGGGACCGAACCTGGGGATTGAAACGGTCCTGCCGAACTTGTACTGATGGAGACCAAGCAGCGATGGAGCTGCGGTGAAGATTGAAGGGCCGAATATCACCTTTGTGCCAATTCCACGCCTTGCCGCCTCGAGCCTGAGAGAAGCATGGGTGGTGGCTGACATCGATTCACCGCCGACAATGAGGGAAGCGGTACCCCTTTCCGCTGCAGACAGCAATGCCTCCCCCTTCTCCACCTCGGCCCTTCCAACATTCATGACCTGCTTTCCCGTCATCTTTCCTATATCTGCCACAAATGACGGCTCGACAAAGGTGGTGTAAGTCTCCAGAAAAACGGTGTCTGATTTTCTAATCGCCTCTATTGCCTCGAAGCTCATTGAAGGCGCACCGCCCAGCCCCGCACCCACAAATACAAGAGTGCCCATCTTATCGACCGTCTATGCGCTCCAAGGGCATTAGAATATCGCCGGGCCAGGCAGAGGATGCAAGGAGGCGCCTTGCAACCCTCGGTCTGCTTGACAGGGCGCTGAGAATTTTCACAGACGGCACCACAGTTGTGCTCCCCGTGACAGATTATCCCGCAGGGCCCTTCCAGGGTGAACAGTGCCTTGCCGATTTCGCCGAAAAGAAAGTGAAGGAGGGCTACAGGGAGCAGGCAAGGGTGCCCGACGAACTGAAGAAGCACCTGCCTTCGTCATTCGACATCATAGGAACCAAGGCGCTGCTCAAGCTCCCGAAGGAGCTTGAAGGACACGAGATTGAGCTGGGTGAAGCAATACTTGGGGCAAACCCCTCCCTGGACAGCGTGTTTGTCGACAGCGGTGTGTCTGGCGAGCTGAGGACAAGATCGGTGAGAGCGGTGGCTGGAACCGGTGAGACAGAAACGGTCGTCGTCGAGTACGGACTGAGGTTCAGGCTCGACGTTGCAAAGACTTTCTATTCACCCAGGCTTGCGTCCGAGAGAAGAAAGGTCTCCTCCGCGATTCTGCCCGGTGAGAAAATACTGGACATGTTCGCGGGAGTCGGCCCCTTTTCGCTGCATGCGGCAAGAAAAGCGCGACTGGGACATGTCGTGTCGCTTGACATAAATCCCTATGCGGTCTCGTACCTGAAGGAGAATGCTGCAATGAATAATCTGCGC
>JAKAPY010000160.1 GCA_021811925.1 Thermoplasmata archaeon
GGCGGAGTGGGTGCATGCCGTAAATCAGTCCAAGCCCGAGCAGCAGCCCGCTTGCTCCGACAATTCCGCTTCCTGGTTCTCCCTTGGAAAATACGACGCCGAGTTCCTTCATTTCACGGACAAGCTCGAGGTCCGTGGCAGCACCAAGGACCCTTGGTTTGTCGACCATCTTGCCGATGCCGTATCCCCCGAGGGTGAATATCTTTGTGACACCGAGTTCCTTGACGATATTGAGGACACGGTCTGAAAGCATGTACTGCCCCTCAGGAGTGACACCCTGGTAGTCTCCAACGAGAAACACAAGGTCGTTTTCCTTGTCAGCACGCTGGACATAATACATTTCATTTGATACGAGCCTCACAAGGCCGTCATCCTTCACAATAACCTGCGGCGGAAAGTACTTCGATAAGATGTCCACAAATTTCACTGCCTTGAGCTGATCTATGAGATGTTCGGCTGCAAGCTTCCCAACGTTTCCGACTCCTGGCAGTCCCTCAATGAATATTGGATCCTTCAGCGATGGCTTTTCAGAAAACCTGACTTCAATGTCCTGCATTCTCGCTCCTTCCTTTCTGTAGCTGCTCCATTAACGCTCTTCTGTACTTTGCATACCTGTCGTCCGGCGAATAGCGCACAGGTATAGTCATACGGGTTGTTTCCCCGTCCTTCGGACAAGTCTGCTGGAGGGTGTAGCCGAGGCATTTCGGACACTTCATCATGATACTGCGCAAACTTATCACCCTGCTGGCTGCACTACTTCAATCCATTCGTGTACTGACTGTAATTCATGCTTAGAGGGCAGACAGTATTTTAAGCTAGCGCGAGCGCATGACATCTTTAAAGCAGACCATTCAGATTCGGACATCAGGCCTGGTGTCTTGTGAACTTGCCTATTCCGCCTGTTTTAATGACTGCCTTGAGCACCTTGTCCGAACTCTTCTTCAGCTCCTCTTCCGCCTTCTTGTAATCCGGAGCAGTGACCACGACTCTGTATTTCGGCGCACCTATGTACTGAATCTGGACGCTGAAATCCTCTCCCACGAAAACACCCTCAAGCAGAGAGCTCCTGACATCCTCGACGCCATCCGGTTTTGAAGAACTGACTTCGAGAATGCCTTCAACTTTCACCTGGCTGCTTGTAATGTTCTCCTCGGCAATCTGTACGAACTGTTCGATCCAGTTACCAGTGAGATGTGCCTTCTTCAGAGCATTCTTGTCGTTTACGGCCGCCTCGAGCGCCCCATAAAGGGAGCCGAAGCTTTCAATCAGCTTTGTGCCAACTTCATCGTAGAATGCGACGGGTTCTGCCTTGAGTCTCTCTGCGAGTATGTCAATGATCTTCCTTGCCTTATTCTCATTTTTCCATTGCTGGATTTTTTCCCTTCTCTGATGGTCATTGACCTGCTTGAGACTGAGGTTGACATGCCCCTTTGCCCTGTCCACTTCTACGACCTTGCAGACTATCTTCTGCCCTTCCTTGACGTAATCCCGTATGTACTTTACCCAGCCGGTTGCAATCTCGCTGACGTGGATGAACGCCTCACGTGATCCGTATTCGTCAAGGGCTACAAATGCGCCAAAATTCTTGACGCTCTGGACGGTGCCTACGACGAGCTCACCCTCGTCCGGATATTCAGGACTGGGCGGCATCTTCCACCGACCTCACGAGCTGCCCCTTGAATTTGAGCCTGCCGCCCGTCGGTGTTGCAAGAGTACTTCCGCAAATCTTGCATGTAATCGCGGAAGTTGCCCTCTCGAAAGTAATCTGTTCGGAACTGCAGTCTGGACACTTGACGATAACAAACTTTGCCCTATCCTTGCCTTCTGTCATTTGAAATCACTCCGTAAGTTCGAATTTCTTTGTCCGGAAGCCTGTCATTGGATATGCCTTCTTGCAAGTCTTGCACCTAAGCCTGAGAGCAAGCTTCTTTGTGGGTTTCTCCCTGCCTTCGGGTTTTGGCCTTGGAAAGCCACCGTATCCGCTCGTGACCCTTCTGAATCTCCTTTGGCCCTGCTTGAGCTCAGAGGCTTTTCGCTTCCTTACCCTTTCAACATCATGAGGGGTATGTGAGAGGCAATGCGGACAATAAGCTTTGACAACCTTTGGCATCTTCAATTGGAACAGCTCCTGTAGTAGTTCTTCTTGTTTCATAAAATCAACTGATATAAAATGGTTATCTGTGCCGACGGCGGTCCGAAGGCCAAATGCGAACCCACCTGACCCAAACACACCTTGAGAAGTCTTTGCCTTGATCCATGCCAATAAGTCCCCTTCGGCAGGCTTCCAGCCATTGCTGAATCAGTCATCCGGGCGGTAGTATTACTGATCCGTATCGCTCCATTCAAGTCATGGCACCCTGCTTATTGCAGCCTAAGCATGCACTTAATCATCAGGTTGTTCAGCCCCAACGGGAATGGTTGCTTGTGCGCGCAGCAGAACAAAGCCAATTCATTTGATTCGCGATTTGAAATTTTTAACATGTGATGGCAACACAAAATCCATGCATTCTATTCAGCAGTCGCTGAATCGATCACAATTTGTAAGTGCCCATGAATATAGAAAGCAATTTATATCAGCACCACTTTAAATCTGATCGACTCTGATGCCAAGCAGGGGTTTTACTAAACAAGATGAGATGCTAGTTGAGTATCTAATCAATACTGGCATGGCCAAGAACATGGCTAAGACACTTGTTTTTCTTAAGAAAAAGAACGAGACAACTTCTGTTGAGATTGAGACATCCACTGCGCTCAGGCAGCCCGAAGTTTCCATAGCAATGCAGGAACTGCGAAGGAGAAAATGGGTAACCAAGAGGGACATAAAGAAAGAAGGAAAGGGCAGGCCTGTCCATTCCTACAAGCTTTCAGTGCCTTTTGACAACATAATAAAACAGATCGAAGAAGAAGAGTCAAAAAGGATACAGAGAATAGAAACGAATCTCAAGAGCCTCAGAGAATACGGCACCAAGTGACTTGTGGCTCACCGAGGCATTCGTTGCACCCTATCTCCTTTTCCTTTCAAGGACAGTTACTTCCCTTTCCCTGCCCACGAGCACTCTTGCTGCCATGCCCAGGAACATTCCATTGTCGATGACTCCCGGAATTGTGTTTATCCTGGAATGCAACTCAGAGGGCTGGTTTATTGATGTGAATCTGCAGTCTGCTATGTAGTTGCCATTGTCCGTCACAAAAAGATGACCATCCTGCATTCTGAGTGCGACGCTGCAGCCCAAATCGGAGAGATGACTTACGGTGTTCAGATAACCGAATTTCAGTATCTCTACAGGTATTGCTTCCTTCTCGCCAAGCCTTCCGACAAGTTTTGACTCATCAACCACAATGATCTCATCCCTGGTCGAGTATGCTATTATCTTCTCTCTCAGGAGCGCCCCGCCCTTCCCCTTCACAAGGTTCAGTGAAGGGTCCACCTCGTCGGCGCCATCAATTGTCACATCTATGACAGGATGCTCGTCCAGGCTGGAGACATTGATGCCCTCCGCCCCGGCGAGTGCCGTTGTGGCATCAGAGGTCGACACTGCAGTGATTTTCATCCCCGCCCGTACAAGCTTGCCTATCTTCCTGATCGCGTAGGTAGCGGTCCTGCCGGTGCCAAGCCCGATGACCATTCCGTCCTTCAGATACTCGGTAGCTTTCTCGGCTGCCCTGCGCCTGTACTCTTCCACGGCAGGGTGGTCCAGCTACATCACCGCTCTCACTGCCTTGACGAGTTCCTCGATGACATAGCTGTTGATCTGTTTTCCAAGATCAGCCGTGGCCTTGGAACTCTCACCGACAATTCCCTCTGTCATGTATCTGCGCTTGTGTCTGGAAACCAGGAATGAGGGAGTGCTGTCTTTGCCTGAGGGTCTTGACTCGCCGACAAGGCCCGGAGCCACAGCAAGCATCCTGCTTGTCTCCACAACTCCACCGTGGCCATCATCAATAGGTATGGAGCCGGTTCCCCTGAGCCTGTATGCTATCTCATAATCGCACAGGGCCATCAGCTTGACATCCCCGAGATCGGCCACCTCTTCGCACGCGGTCCTGATCGCAGACATGTGTGCCTGTGCGCCGTGAGAGGAGATGACGACAATCTTCCTGACTCCGTTACGTATCAGCTCCTTGAGTATATCCCGGACGAGAAGCCGCAAAGCATCGAAGCTTATCGACAGCGTGCCTGGGAAATCTTTGAGCGAAGACGACACGCCGTACGCCACAGGCGGAAGCACGAGACCCTTGACCCTCTCCGCCAGAGCCCTGGCGGTA
>JAKAPY010000009.1 GCA_021811925.1 Thermoplasmata archaeon
CCGATCTGAGCAGTGGATTGCAAGCACAGACCTGGGAAAAGAGCGACAATAATACGCCGGAATCGTTTTTGAGGAAAGACAGAAGAAAATTGCGTGCGGGGCAGCCAGTCTTGGCGGCATATGAGGCCAGTGAAAGCAAGTTGGCTGAAGCTCACAAACATGTTAGCTTGTGTTCAGACATGCGCGTGGCTTTCGACACCTTTCCCTTTCTTCTCATCTTCGAAAAACTGCAATGCATCCTTCACGGAAGCTCTTTCATGGACTATTGCCCTGATGGCCCTGATCATTGCGACAGGATGCTCGCTCTGCCATATGTTCCGCCCCATGTCCACTCCCACAGCACCGTCCTCGAGAGCGTTGTGCACAAGATTGAATACATCCATCTCCGTGTTCAGCTTGGGTCCCCCTGCAACCACGAGCGGAACTGGCGTACCATCAACGACTCTGCTGAAATTTTCACAGTAGTAGGTCTTGACAATCTGCACACCTATTTCGGCGGCCAGCCTGCATGCAAGAGCTAGGTACTTCGCATCCCTCTTTTCAAGCTCCTTGCCGACAGCGGTTATGGCCATGACAGGCATCCCGTATTCTTCTCCTTCGTCCACCAGCCTTGACAGATTTACCAGGGATTGCTTTTCGTGGTTGCTTCCGACAAAGATTGAAAGCGCCACGGAAGTCACATTGAGCCTTACGGCATCCTTCATCGAAGTCGTTATTTCCTCGTCGCTCAGGTCTTCCTTCAGAATGCTCGCTCCACCAGAAACTCTCAACAGTATGGGCGTTTCCCACTTGGGATCCACCGATGTCCGCAAAACGCCCCTTGTGACAGCCAGTGTATCGGCAAAAGGCAGGAGCGGTTCGATCGTCTTGCGCGGGTTTTCCAGCTTACGAGTCGGCCCCATGAAGTATCCGTGGTCGCATGCAAGCATGACGGAGTGTCCTGTGGATGGCTTGATCATTCTGGAAATCCGGTTACTCATTCCCCAATCCATTGAAGGTCCCTTCGATGATGTTATTGCATACCACAACAGACTTAAAACATTTCTGCCAACTTTTACAAAGCAAGGAAAAAGCAGCCACCTAAACAGTGAGTTGAGCACTGGGCGCGTGTTGGCACCATCGCACCTCCTCAAACTGCTGTTGCCATATGCCTGTTTCGCGGCAGCAAGGAGAAAAAAGACTCAGTGAATTCTGAGATTGAAATCACGGGTATTATCAATCGTGATGGATCCGTCCACTTTCGAAAATGCTCCCGTCGGGATTTGAACCCGAGTCCCAAGCTCGAGAGGCTTAGATGATTGGCCGCTACACTACGGGAGCACTGCGCATTATCTGACTTGTATAATGACTCTGCCTTAAATCTTCCCCTGGTGGGTAGAATTGACCGGGAGTCGGACCCTATCATTCCACGCATGAAACGGGAAGGTTTATGTGTGCGTGCCGCACCCGACGATCTGAATGCTGCGATCAGTTGTTTTTGTTCAGGGGAATCGTGGCGTTGCATTCACCCGAGTCCGTGCACGACACTTATGTGGCATTCGACGATTTTGGGGCGGTTACTGAATAGTAATCGGAGATTACTCGGAAGCTTCCAATAGATATCGGCATCAGTATCAGCCCTGCCACGAGGAATATCATCTTTGGAGGGAAGGCGACAGAAACGAGTGAGAAGAATGCAGCCATCACAGGCGTGGAGCTTCCGAGGAAAACTTTCAAAAAAGCCATCACTCTCCCGAAAATCTCTTTGGGAGTAAACTTGACGAGACGTGCTACCAATGGAATATTTATCAAAGGCAAAATTAAACCAAGAAAGAGGACCGCCCCTATGTCTAAAACCGCAGAACCACTCAGACCAAGGATGAGCAGAACAGGCGGATAGAGCAGCATGAGCCCGGCGCTTATGCGCGGCCTTTCAATTTTGACCATTAGCCTGTTGGCCCCAATTGAGCCTATCAGCATACCGGCGGGAAGGGAAGCAACAAAGACAGCATAAAGCAATGGACCAGTGTGCAGATACAGGTTGAATAGGCCCGAGCCATAAACATCCAGCGTGACTATAAAACCGTTCAACACGAGACCGAGCAGCAGAAATCCAATAAGCTTCCTGAAAAACGAAAACACATCCCTGTATCCAACCTGACCCTGTTTCTCAGCGGAAGGCATTATTGAAGGCTGCTCAGTGCCCGGAAAGGACAACACCACTGCCACGGCAGTTATTGAAACAAGAAGGTACGGCGCATACTTGCTAATGAACACAAGCGAGAGGCCGCCGACTGCAAATCCGATGAGTGTGGACACGCTCGTAAACCCCTGCTGGTATGAGGTTGCCTTGCTTATTCCCGCCTCACTTACATGTTTCTTTATTATCGCCGAGAAGGAGTCCGCTTTCAGCGTAGTGGAAAAACCGGCGATGGCTGCGACTGCATACACGACATAAACCGAAAAGCCAAAGAAAAAAAGTGAGAAACCTGCAGCTGTAAGAATGGATGCTGTGAAATTCAGGGTCGTGTTGTTCTTTCTGTCGATAAGGTGACCTATCGGGACTGAAGCAAGAACGTCCACAAGCAAGTTGATGGTAGGAATCAATCCGACCAGGAAGACAGAATGGTACACCTCGATTACCTTCCAAGTGAAAAAAACCATAAACAGTGCCCAGGTGACGGTGGAGAGAGCTTTTGAAAACTGGAACCTGAAAAATGTAAATCCCAGACGAGGACCAATCATAAAGTTCGCGACCCTCGGCAAAATCCCAGTCTCGATATTAATTAGTTTAGCACAGAACCTTTGGCTCAAGCCATGAATTCTCCTTTCGCATGATTGCACTGGATATGGTTGCAGAAAAGCGGATTGAGAATGGCAGCACTGGAAGAGATTCCAAGAGATTTCTCTTCCTGAATTTCGTATGCGGCGGATAATCCCGCCGGGCAGGAGCAATCGCCTCTAACCCGCTGCCGTTCACTTTGCCCCTCACGCTCAATGTTCAAATAATCATATCAAATAATGAGGTCCGATGAAGACCTGTGAAAACTGCAGTGGCATCACGGCCTGCCCGCTATGCGGTACCGCCATATCTTACTTCGAACACTTAGGGGTGAGGGGGACGGTAAGCACCCTGAAAATACCCATTATCGGATACAACCTGAAATACGACAGCCAGCGGTCTGGTGTGTGGCATTACGCAAGGCCATGCGGTCATCGGTTTTCTGTCAGGCAGGGAACTCCTGCCCTGAAGTACAATGGCGGCCCACTTTGGCAGAACGGCTTTACCTGGGTAAACGTATTCTGGGGGAAGTACTATGCAGCCGGTACTTCTGCCACCTGGATAAGTGACGTGGACAGGGCAACAAGGGATATCGAGAGCAACACGAGCTACTCCGGGGGCCTCAAGCAGTACAACGTGGGGATGGGAACTTTTGGGGGGCATGCCATAATACAGGAGGACCCTGCCTCAACAATCTCCAATTCCGAAATAGCCAAAGCGCTTGCAGGCTGGATTTCTTCCGGAATGGTGGACAACATTGGCCAGAAGGGTGCGTACAATATCTTCCTGCCACCTGGAGTCACAGCATTGCTTTCGAACGAGCAGTCGTGTGCCGTTTTTTGCGACTATCACGACACCGCAAATGGAACTGCGGGCCCTTTCTATACAGTTGAGCCCTATCCCTGTCAGCAGGGGTGCAACCAGTGCACCAGCAACCCTTTCGACACACTCACTTCGGGGCTTTCGGAAGAGATGGTGGAACTCAAGACAGACATGGATCCCGGGACGGGTTGGGTCATCGGAAACGAAGAGCTTTGCGATTACTGCGACACCAACTATATATGCAGACAGCTAAGCACCGGCGAATACGTAAACGCATGGTACGACAAGGAAGCTGGAAAGTGCTGGGATGGCAGTTGAGGCGAGCCGATGGTACGGAAAATCTACTGGGAAGACGCTTACATAAGGGAGTTTGACAGCAGGATAGAGAGCGTCGAAGGAAACAAGGTCTACCTTGAAGCCACCGCCTTTCACCCGCGTGGTGGCGGGCTGGTGGGTGACAGCGGAACTCTAAACGGATTCAGGGTCCAAGACACGCTGAAAGAAGGCGAAAGCAGGATTGCGCATGTCTTGGAAGCGGAGAACAGCCTGAAATCAGGCGAGACTGTTCACGGAGTCGTGGACTGGGACAGAAGATACAGGATAATGAGGATGCACACCACCGCTCATGCCCTCAGCGCTGTGTTCAACAGGCAGGCGGGAGCGCTCATAACAGGCAATCAGATTAAACCTGACGAATCCAGGATTGACTTCAGCCTGGAGAATCTGGACAGGGAACTGATGAATTCGTATGTTGAGATGGTGAATGATGCAGTTTCCAGAAACCTGCCCGTAAAGACGTATTTCCTGCCAAGGGACGAGGCGGTGAAAATTCCCGACGTTGTAAAGCTTGCCGGGGCAGCCCCGCCAGACATAGATACATTCAGGATCGTCGAAATTGAGGGGCTCGACATTCAGGCGGACGGTGGAGTGCACGTGAAAAACCTGGGCGAAGTGAAAAAAGTCCTTCCCCTCAAGTTCGAGAACAAGGGGAAGAGCAACAGGCGGCTCTACTTCACACTCGAAGGATGAACATATCTGCCAGACCGGCGGAAAACTCAGTTTTCTATGATTATCTTCCTTGACCCGTTGATTTTCCCCGCCAGTTCGAATGCCTCCGGCGCCTTCTCCAGCTGAAATGAATGTGATATTATCGCATCTGCCCTGTTGCCCGACACAGCAAGCATTTCAATCGCTTTTCCAACGTCACTTTCTATTCCCGAATACGTGTTCAGCAGCTGTACTTCCCTGGTGAACATTTCAGAAGTGTCGTGCATCAGCCTTGTACCCGGATGAGGGAGTCCAAACTGCAGCAAACGCCCGCCTTTTCTCAGTGATGCGATGCCGGCCTCTGTTGCCTGTGGATGGCCTGTTGCAACCACCGCCGAATCAGCCCCCCTGCCTTCTGTCAAATCCATGACCGCCTTCAGCATGCTCTGGCCTGGCTGTCCGGCGGCGGAGGCACCCAGCGTTTCTGCGAATTTGCACCTCTCTTCCGACACATCCATTGCCAGGACATTCCTCACACCCATTTCCCTGAGTGCGTATATCTGTAACATCCCGACGGGACCCGCGCCAACTACCACAACTGTGCTTCCTTCATTCAGGTTGAGCTTCTCAAGGCCCCTGAGAACACATGCGAGTGGTTCAATAAGCGTTCCAGTCCTGAATGTCAGTGATGCAGGAAGCCTGAAAAGGCCGCCATGCCGAATGTTCCAGGCAGGCATGACGAAGAACTCTGAAAGGCCACCGGGATGTATGTTTGATTTTGAAAAATGCGGACACATTGTCTCGCTGCCGTTAAGGCAGAAATGGCATTCATAGCATGGAACATGATGGTGCGGAAACACCCTTTCCCCAACAGAAACACCCTCCACATCCTTTCCCGTCTCGGCGACGACACCGACGGCCTCGTGGCCGAGAATACTTGAGGGGTAGTTGCCTGCAATCTTCTCCAGATCTGTGCCGCATATGCCACACGCCTTCATCGAAATGAGCACATCGTTCTTCCCCGGGGTCGGAACAGGAGCATCTTCCATGACCGCCCTTCCCCTTCCAATGACACAGACCTTCATTGGGATGGTCTAAGCCTATTTGGTTAAAAATCCCTTGCTCCATGGAAGATTCACATTTCGGCAGGCGGTGCGGGACAAGTAGACCTGTCCTGCATGCAAAATGTTATAATTTATATTCCAATCAAGTACCGGAGACTGACGTATTTTGGAGCCCGCGCCACTTGCGGATATTATTTTTCCTTACACCAAAAGAATGACCGGCATCAGAAGGTATTCCGAAATACTTGTTTCTGCACTTGAGCGGACAGGGACTCCTGTGAGGGTGCACCGTGTGAGGAAATTCGAGCTGAGCATAGGCGGTAAACCTGCTGGGGGCCTGCTTTCGCAGAAATTGCTTTCGTGGTTCATCATGACAAGCTGCCCAGTGGTTCATTCACTCTCCCCCGATGTGATAACGAAAAAGACGAACGTGGCAACAATACACGACCTGATACCTTTCTACCACAGGGAGACTTTCATGAAGACCAGGAGGGAAAGGATCGGGTACAGGCTTATGTTCGACAGACTGGATGAACTTGTGCTGATAGTCTACACTGAATACACAAGAAGGCAGCTGGGGGAGCTCGGAATAGACATGTCTAAAGTGGAAGTCTGTGGTTTCGGTATTCAGGATTACTTCAAGCCATCGACTGGACAGTCCCCCTATCCGCAGGACGGTCTGAAACATGTTGTTACAGTGGGGGATTACAACCCGAGAAAGAGATATGACGTGCTTTACAGTGCGGTAAATTCGCTTGAAGGAGTCGAGCTATATCACATTGGTCCTGTAAACAACTGGGTACGCAGGTACGATGAACTGAAAGCCATTGCCGACAGAGGCGGAAAGGTCCATCAGATCGGCCCGAGGGAGAACCAGGCTCTCGTCGACTACATTTCCCACGCCGACCTGCTTGTCCATGCGACAGAGGATGAGGGAGCAGGCTTTACACCTGCAGAGGCGATGGCATGCGGCACCAAGGCACTGGTGAATCCTATACCGGTCTACAAGGAACTATATGGAGAATCTGTCTCCTACTGCCCGCTGAGCGTGGAAGGCTTTGCGAAGGGGATTGAGCTCTCACTTGCGGGAAGCACTGACAGGGAGGCACTGCTGGAATATTCAAAAAGGTTCTCGGCAGATGCGGAGGCGGCGAGGGTCGCCGCAGTATACAGGAAAATCTCCGACGCCTATTGAAGTGCCCCTGCCTTTCAGCTCCTCCGGATGCGCCAATATGAGAGCCCCGGGGACGGAGCCTCTCAATTAGATTTATTAGGGAAAGGAATGACTATGGTCTAGGACGTCGGCACATGGCAGTTCTGTTTCCGTCACCTGACACAATTCTTCTCCTGGCAGCTTACATGATCCTGATGGGTTCGATACTCGCCTTCGCCATCTATGAATTCAATTCAGGAGTGGCGTTTCAGGTGGCGACGCTGCTCCTTGTGGGCTTCCTTTTCGCTGTCCTTGTACATTTCCATGTGATCACGACTTCAGGCTATTTCGTGTCTTTTGTGATAGATTTCACGACACCGCTCATAACCCACCTTGTTCTTGTTCTTGTTTTTGTGGGCATGGGACTGAAGCTCGGATGGGAAGCAAGATCTTTCAGCGGCGAAGGACTGAGAATACTCGCCGCATCCACCGCCATGGCGTTCGTGGATATACTTCCCGGTGCGCTAATATTCGGTTACATCTGCGAAGCTGTCTTCGGATGGCCATGGATTTACGGTGCCCTTCTCGGGACGCTCATGGGGGAGACTTCTGCGGCGGTGGTCATACCCTATGTGGACCACATGTCGACCCTTTCGCATGAGAAGGGAACATCGAGCATGCACACGATAAAACTCTCGAATGTGCTAAAACTCGAATCGACCCTGAACAGCATCACGCTTCTTCTCTTCATGGTGCTTTTCTACAACGAAATATACTCCGGGAACTTAAACCCGACAACTTCTTCATTCTTGTCAACCACATGGTCCTCTTTTGTCCTTGTATTTGTGCAGCACTGGCCTGTGCTCATGGTTGTTATTTTCGGCATTCCGGTGCTAATCTACGTCAGCTCCAAGCTCATTGTCATGGTGACAGAAAGGAAGCTCGTAGACAGGGCGACAAGGAAACTGAAGGTGACGGCTGTCTTTTCGATGAACGACATGATGCTCATCGACAAGGATGTGTCGAAGGAATTCGGAGAGAAGCAGTTCCGGATAGGAATGATGCTCTATGGGATAGTACTGGGGATCGCCCTCCTGATTTATGAGACAATACAGACACAGCCTGCAACTTCGTTCGCAGGCATAGGAACCCCCCTGTTTTCACTCGTGGCTATGCTTTACTTGGGCTTTTTCCTGGGATATCTCTTCCCTGGAAACAGAACACGTGGCCTGGATTCGGAGACTCAGAAGACGGGAAAACAGGCTTTCACGGGCATGATGCTGTTTCATGAGGAATTTGAATTGCTTTCCAGGATTATATTCTATTTCAGCGTTGGTGTGAGCCTTGGCTTCATGGTCCTGTCGCCCCCTAGCGGAGCCCAAGTCATTACGGGCCATGACTGGATCGGCATACTGATTATGGCCATCATCATGGGTCCCGCGTTCATACTGCTCAGGTTCCTGAGCGGTATCGTCGGCCTGCCCATAACATTCTACAGCAGGTTCAGGCGTGAGACATACAGGCAGGACTTCAAACTGCTCGCGGCTACGATGCCCAAGGGAATTACAGTGGCAGCAGTGGCAGTGCTGATACTCCAGAGCGGAATAGCATATTCGACAGATATCGACGTCCTTGCGCGCCTCTCTGTTGTCATTTCAACCGTCGGCTTTACCGTTATCTCGACGATGAAGTCAAGGCAGTCGAAAGGCAATATCGATGAGGTAGATGCTCCCGGACAGGCAGATAGCGCTGACCCAGCTGAAAACTGAAAATCATGCAGGTGCGCAAGACGTGGAGCCAGCTTGGCTGGTGGTGTTTCAGCCCAATAGTTCCCTGAAGAACAATTCAGGGCTGGAAGACTCCTGCGGCTGAATCGAGCCGATCCCGATGGGAGTTATACTTATCTCGGAACGCGTGAGCACCGTGAAGAGATCCGTGCCCGGTTCGGCCTTTACCTTCTTTGTCCCTGCCAGCCAGAAGTACTTGTTTCCACGCGGATCCTTCCTTTCGACGACATAATCGTCAAACATCTCGCCTGCCATTTTCGTAAGGCGGACAGGTGTGGTTTTTGTTGTCTTCACAGGAAAGTTGACGTTGAGCAGATCCACGCCGGGAGGGAAGCCTTTTTTCATCAGGTATGAGACGATCCTTCCCGCCCACCACGCCGAATTCTCGAATTCCTTCTCTGTCAGGTATTCATCCTCGGAGCTTATTTCCTTCGAGAATGCGACTGCCTTGATACCTATGACGCATCCGGACATGGCGGCAGAGACGGTTCCAGAGGAAAAGAAAGACTGCATGCTTATGTTCCCGCCTATATTGATTCCGGATACAATCATATCGATGTTCTTGCGCTTTACAAGTTTATGGACCGAGACAAAAACACAGTCCGCAGGCGTTCCCCCTATGGCTGTTGCCTCGTAGTTTTTCAATTTCACACTGCTGATCCTAACCGGCCTGTGGAATGTGATGCTCATTCCTGAACTGCTCTGAGCACCCTTGGGAGCAACAACCTTTACTTCTGCCACTTTGGAGAGCACCTTGGAAAGGGATATAATCCCGGGGCTGTAAACACCGTCATCGTTGGTTACAAGAATCATTATGTGGCTATCTGCTTCCTGCTTATTCTTATTATCTCAATAGATTGTGATAACAAAGCGGCCAGATGCACAACAGGGATTAAGCACATCCGGTGAGAGCGGGTGCAGACAGGCAGTAACGGGTGCGACGGCAAGAGGATATAAGCACGTTTTTAAACGGGCTGCTGTTACATCAGTTCCGGGCCCGTAGCTTAGTACGGATATAGCACTGGCCTTCTAATGAAGGCTCATGAAGAAGAAAGCCAGATGTCCCGGGTTCAAATCCCGGCGGGCCCGTCTTGACTTCAACCCGGGTATCCGTGTCTGCACTTTTTTCGTTGCATGTTATTCCCGATCACTGTTTAGTACGAGGAACATGTTTGCGAAGTGTTCTATGGGTCTACGAGGAACAACTGGGTGCCATTCACCGCTGCCTTGTACTCCACAGGCCTGAGGTGCCGTGCAAAAGCTCCATGAGGGATGTCACTGCCGCTTGGAAAGCCTGACCGCCAGCGTCTGGAGCATATCTTTATGGAAGAGGCTAATCAGTACAATGGATTCGGCGCTCCACCACCGTTTGAAGACGACGGCATCTGCGCCGGGGTGGAGTCGTGAAGATTGAAGGGCCGCAGGCAATGCTGCTGGATCTTGATGATACAATATTAGCTTTTGAAATTGTTCACGCCGATTGCTGGGCGCAGCCATGAGCTGCCTTTATCTGAAAGCTGTTTCTCTTGCCAGGCGGTTTAACAGGGCGCATATACCCCGTCGGAACAGATTCCTTCCTGAGGCTGGCTTATTCATTACTGCTGACTTCGAGGGGACCGTTTTCAGATTTTGCGAAGCATTATCTGGTCGGTGAAGTGATTTTCTCCCTTGCCCAAAATAAGATCGGCGTGGAACTTGGTGCCCGCAATATGGTCGTGAAGGTTTACGGCGTTGATCTCGTCCCATATCCTGCCTGAAACTTCGACAGCTTCCTCCCTGCTCATGAACGAGTATTTGTGGAAGTACGATCGCCTGTCCTTGAATGCAGTCTTCATCAGGACAAGGAACCTCTCGATAAACCACTGTTTGATTATCGCCTCGTCTGCGTCCACATAGATTGAGAAATCAAAGAAGTCGGATACGACGAGACCCGGAAATCTCTCCGAGCTGAAACGCCTCCCGCTCTGAAGCACGTTCAACCCTTCGACAATCACGACATCCGGCTTGTGCACCGTCATGAACTTGCCCGGCATTATGTCATATTCTAAGTGTGAGTAAAGGGGTGTTTTGAGCCTTCCCTTCCCAGACTTGAGATCCATCAGGAAGTTGAGAAGTGCTCTTGTGTCGTAGCTCTCCGGAAACCCCTTCTTGTTCATCAGCCCCCTTTCGGCAAGAGTTCTGTTTGGAAAAAGGAAGCCGTCGGTTGTTACTATTTCAACGGCCGGTTTCTGCTCCCACCTCTGGATTATGGCCTGCAGTATCCTTGCGGTGGTACTCTTCCCGACCGCGACACTTCCACCTATGCCGATGACGTAAGGGACCTTTAGATGTGATTTGCCAAAGAACTGGCTCCTTGCCCTGTAGAGCTCAAGTGAAGCAACGTAATGTAGGCCGAGGAGTCTGCACAGAGGCAGGTATACCTCCCTCACCTCACGGAGGGAGATTCTCTCGTTTATGCCGAGGAGCTTCTCAAAATCGCCCTGTTCCAGCGTGAGCGGCGTTGAATTCCTGAGCTTCGACCATTGTCCGCGGCTAAAAACTATGTACGGCGTAAGGTCCCTAGCAGGCATCAGGCACCTCTCCTGTCCAAGACCAGGATATCATCTTGCTCAGGCCAACCACAATCAATTTGTTATTTTATCTTTGCCTGAGACCCATGTTTCAGGTATGATGGCTATTCCGACAACAAGCACGATGCATGAAATGAGGAGATTCAATATCCAGGAGGCGGCTATCCCGAAGGTCCCTGCAAGGAGTGGTATTATTGTCACCGCCCACGAACCCACTATTGCTCCCCCGTTATACGCGAAACCGGTTGCCGTGACCCTGTACCGTTTGCTGAATGTTTCGGACAGCAAAGCAGGAATGGTCGAAAATATCATTGCCTCGCTGAATGCAATGATGCTCATTGCCGTGACGAAAACTAGTGGTGTCCTGGAAAGGGATGCTATCGTCAATGGAGCGATTATAACCGTCAGCAGCACTGCATACCAAAGCATAGGTCTGCGCCTGCCGCCTATCCTGTTGATCAGAGCGCCGCCGAGCCATACACCCAATAGCGAAATGAAGTTTATCAGAAGGATGTAGAACAGTCCTGTCTGCAGATTCACACCGAGATACCGCCCATCCTCAATGTATATGGGCCAGAAACTGAACGTTGCCGAATTGATGTAGAGAAGTGCAGTTGTAATTATCAGTGCAAGGGCCATGCGTCCGCCGGATTCTCTGAAAAGTGCGAAGAGGGGAGTCCTCTCTACTTCACCCTTTGCACTCATGTCGCTGAATACTTCAGTCTCCGAGACCCCAAACCTTATGGCAAGAATGATTGCCCCGGGGATGAGAGTGCTGAAGAACATGATGCGCCAGCCGATGTCTGCAACATTCGTTGTCGAGGCAATGACTATGAGTGCAAAGGCTGCAATCAGGAATCCGGAGCCAAAACCGCTCTGTACAAATGCACCTACCATTCCGCGCTTTTCGGGTGGAATACTTTCCATTGAAAGAGCAGTCCCTCCCCCATACTCGGCCCCGCCGAACATACCCTCAATGAAGACAAGGACATAGAGTACAACAGGGACTACAATGCCCGCGTTGGCGTAAGGAGGCAAGAGCCCGAGAGATGCAGAGAACGCGGAGAAACCGATGATTGAAATCACAAGGAGTCGTTTCCTTCCTATTCTATCCCCAAGAGCAGCCCCCAAATATACAGACCCTACGGAGCGGGCTATAGCACCAACAACAAATGCCAGAATGGTCGCGATGAAGCCACCGAAACCAGCCGGGAAGAGAATGACCGAGATTATGGGAACCAGAAGGACGTAGCTTATGCTCACATATCCATCCATCAACCAGCCTGACCATGCGGCTATTACCTGATGCCACTGGCCTCCGCTGAGACCGTAGACCTTCATCGGACGCATGTGATGCGTATCTTGCATAAGATACCTACCTATTCTCTGTGGACCTCTCAATGGACTCTTGAGAAAGCCTCTTTCATGGGCGACTGACCGGATTGCAGAAATAATCGAATGGAGAAATGGCAACTTACTAACGCTTATCCTTGGATTAGTGCAAGAAGAATGGGCACCAAATAGCCAGAAGAATTCATGCGGACTTATGAAAAAGCAGCCAGTTCTGGAAATTTCGACAATGTCGCTCCCCTATTGTCTGAGAAGGCTGTATTTTGGTTCTCGGATGGATCATATACAGGGATCGGAAGCATAAGAATTGCCTTCGAGAATATCTGGAGTATTAGCAGGGATGAATAATATTGAGTAGGAATGCTACTCCAAACAACCCTCTTACCGGCCGGCGACCGTGTAAGTCATTTGTTATTCGCTTGCTTAGCTAAATGGCTCCCTGCCCATTCATTGGCGCAATGTTGACACACATTTGATGGTCAAAGCAGATGGTTAGTTTTAATCAGTGGTTCCGATACTCCCTCTCGTGAAAAACAAGCGAGAGGCTTCCGATGGCAGAATGCTTCTCACCACCGCTGCAACTTTGCTGCTACTCCTGTTTTCAACAACCTTCTTCCTCAGAATGACCGGGGTCATGGTGCAGACCACCATTCCCCTGTTTGCAGAAAGCTACCTGGGCATGAACACGGCTGATGTAGGCATTGTCTCTACACTGTTCCTGCTCGCGGGTGTGTTCTCGCCGCTGCTTATTGTCATAAGAGTCAATGTCGACAGCCTGGACAAGTCGCTGGTGCTGTTCTCTGCATTCTTTGCCGCAACAATACCGCTCTTCTATCTGGTAACCGACCGGATCGAGTTCCTCTTGCTCGTAGTCTGTTCATCCGTGGCATCATCCACTTTGATGCCTCTGATGCTTACAAGCGCCCAGACGCTGCGCGGAGGGAACGCACAGAGGAATATTGGACTCTATACGGTTGCACTGAGTTCCAGCCTGGTTGCTGGCCCATTTATTGAGGGGTTTTCGGCACAGTCTTTCGGAGGGCTCAAGCCTGTATTCCTGGTCTTTTTCCCTTTCGTCGCCCTTTCGGTTGTACTGCTTGCCCTGAGACATTGGGTAAGAAACGGCAACGATGGGAGTGACAGGCCGGTCACAGTGCAGGCTGCTCCGCCGCGAACCCGAATGACTTTCTCCAATGTTCGCGATGTACTTGTTTCGGGCTCATTTCTCGTTCCAACTATCGGACAGTTAAGTTACTCGATAGTATTCGCCAGCATACTTGCCTTCGGAGGGCTGCTGGCGGAGGAGAAAATCAATGCGGGCTACGGTCTTGTGTTTTATCTGTTTGGTATTTTTTTCACGACGTCATGGATTGTCAGGGTGTTGCTCACGATAATGCCAAATATACACAACAAGATCAAGCTTCTGCACGTATCCGTAGTCCTTTCTGTTTCAGGGCTGCTTCTTGCCGGAGCCGCTACAAGCGCAACAGCCATGTTCGCAACTTTCGCACTGCTTGGTGTTCCGCATGGCCTGCAGTATCCGGTTTCAACGATGCTTATAGCGGAGAAAATTGAAAGGAAAGACCTTCCTGTGGCAAATGCCCTGTTCACATCAATCGGAGCGATTGCAATGGCAGCAACGCCTGTCGCCATTGGCTATCTGTCAGTGCGCACCGGTCTTGCCGATGCCCTTGTGCTTCTCGTCATCCCTGTCCTTGCATTGTGGTCCGTCTTCTATCTGCTTTCGAAGCGGGACATGAGAACAAACCATGTTGACTTTTGAACATCATTTTTGACCACAGCCATTCATAGCGCCTTAACCTTCCTTGCCCTTAAGGAAGGAAAGGACAACAGAATTGAATTCAAGCGGCTTTTCGAGATGCGGTATGTGACCCGCCTCCCTGATGATATGGAGAGTCGAATGTGCAATATGCTCGTGAAGGTAGGTTGCGGACGAAAGTGGTATGACCCTATCGTCTTCCCCCCATACTATGAGCACAGGCTGTCTGATTGAGTCGAGATGTTCGCTCACTTCAGCCGGATGACCTGATAACTGCAACGCCGGCAGGCCAACGCCTGCGCTGTCAACCAGGACCAGGCTCCTTACCATCTCTGCCCTGTGGATGGCGAGATAGAGTCCTATCCAGCCGCCCATGCTGTTGCCTATGATGATGGACGGTCCGGCTTTCATCCTTACCATGAGCTCCATTACAACTTCTGACAGCTCAGGAACAGTATCGTGCAGCGCAAACCCCGCTTCGAAATTGACTTTCGGCAGGGTCGGGGCGAAGACGCGCCCGATTGACGAAAGTGCATCAACATTCCTTTTCCAGGTGCCGGAGTAAGAGTTCAGTCCGTGAAGCAGTATGATGCTTTTTTCCCCGCTGCCGCCGGAGTAACATTCCACCGATCTGCCGCTGTCGAGAATGACTGTTTCCTCTGGCAACGAGCTCCTGATGTTCATCATCCAGTAAGAATCCATGAGTCTACACGCATATACCGTTTTTCCACAAGGAATGGGAGCGGATCTCCTCAGGAATAAGGCGGATTTGGTTGCAATCGACAGGCCTTGTTTATTACCATCTGTTGTGACTATGCCCAACGCAAGAGGAAAACAGGGTCTGATTCAATCATGCTATGATTTACGTCGGTTCGATTCCCGTGTCTCTTCAGTTTTACGAAAAACAACTGGGCTTCCAGTTGCTTGAAAGGCAGGGAGACAGCTATGCCCGGCTGAAATCCAGCGGTTCCGACACGACAATTGCCCTGCACAAACTGCCTGACGGAAGTCAAAATGATGCGAATGGCAGGGTAAGGCTCTACTTCGAAGTTGATGATATCAAACAATTCTGCGAGAAGCTGACCTCGAGGGGAGTGGTGCTTGACGAGGGACCGGCTGTCATGCCATGGGGGTGGTCGCACGCTTACCTGCGCGACCCTGACGGCAACGAGACTAGCGTGTACAGTGCTGGCGCCTTGAGACTGATGAACTCAAAATAGTGAAAGGAGCTCAGACACAATCTGACCCGGACGCCTTTACCGGGACTCGTGACCATCGTCGAGACCCATGTGGGAAAGCAGCCTCTTGTGTTCTTCCTCGCTGTTCCACTCTACCCTGAGATATTCAGAAATCTCTTTGTCCGACATGCCTATCCTCCTCGCCTCCTTTACAGTGGTCCTGTAGGCTTCTACTTCCACAGGACTGTCTACGTAGGCAAATCTGTCGTCGTAGAGAGTTCGGCCGTCAAAGAACTGCTTGACATGGCACAACTCGTGCACTACATCCAGATACACTATTTTGAAATCCGAGTTGTCAAGGTGGTGTGTGCTTATCAGCAAATGGCCGTCCCTGTCACTTGTGCTCATGTACCCCCATCTGGCGGAGAAGAATTCGACCTTGAGATTGGCGAGCACCTCTTTCACCTTTCTGCCGAACAGCTGCTTCACAACCTGGACCCTGTCAAAACCCTCGAAATAATCTGTAAAGGGCCTCAGACTCGCTTCAACCCCTTTGGGAAGTGTCACACCAAGATCGCTTACCTTTTGCATTTCCTGATTCTCCGCCCAACTGACTTTTCGTTGGGCAGTCAAATGAATATTCAACAAATATGAAAGGATATCTGAAGAGCGATGGAATAGTTGCATTTGACGGCTCACTGCCTGTTCTGCAGGCCATTTTGCCGGGCAAAGCCAGCGACCTCAGGAGTGCCAAATAAGATTGAACCAAGTCATTTTCATAGAATCATGACATGAGTCGCGTGGACGGATGCAGTTCACGAAATTGCCAGCTGATTATGACAAGTTGTTAGAATCTTCGATTAGACGGCGCATGAAACTCTGCATGGGAGACAGTCGAGTCTTGTTTTGCACCCTTGCTACTTTCAGACAAATCCTTTTAAATGGTAATGTGGATTTAATTTGGCTGTAAATGCACGGTGGCAGGGCTCTTCTTGCGGTTGTGTTAGTCTTGATGCTGTTCACAAGCGTAGCTGCCGGCTTCACGAGTCATATGAGGAACGTCACAAAAGGTCCGTGGCATTCTGTTGATTCTGCCCAGGCGTCCAGCACGGCATCCGGAACAGAGCCAGTGTCCACAGAATACCTTTCCTCGATCGCAGTAACGGGCTTCACGACTTCAGTCTGGTACGGCCAGAAAGGGCCACAGATCAGCTATCCTCCTAGCAACACGGGCTTGGGTTATCCAAACACTTCGTTAGGCGGTACCGGTTTGACGACACCAGTATACAACGGATTCACGCTTTTTGAGCCAGGAGCGACATACAATGCAACGCAGACTTCAAATTCATCTATTCCCATCCCCACTTCGGCCAACGCCTGGGGATGGCTCTCTTCCTTGTCAATTCAAGGCAAGGCGTTGCTTATACCAAATGGGACATGGACTTTCAATACTGGGATAAACGTCACCTCTTCTGCGGCGGGTGGTGCCGGCCAGCTTCAACTTGGAATTGCAGCTTATTCGTACAACGGTGCCAACAGTTCATTCACTTACCTTTTCGGTGGTACGAACTCAACCCTTAATCTGAAAAACGTGTCAACAGGGGTCATCCTCGCCAGAACTGTTGTAGCTGCACCAACTGTGAATCTCTCCTCATCTGAAAGCCTCTTTGCTGAGTTTTATCTGAAAGCCACATCCTTTACCCCTTCGAAGTCATTTGCTGCTGCATTTCTCATTGGAGGAAGTAACGGAGCAGATTACAACTTCACATATCCCAGTTTCGGATGGATAAACGGTACGGTGACTCCTTCCACCGCGTTGCTCAAAATTGGAGGAAAACAAATTCAAACCGGCCCCGGGGGGAAGTTCAATATTACTGCTTCTGCAGGAACACACACCCTCTACGCGAACAAGACAGGCTACGTCAACTTCACAAAACTGATTGGTGTCGTTTCAGGGGAGTCAACTTCCGTCCAAATCAGACTGACCGAGCAGTTTGTTGTAACATTCAGTGAGCAGGGACTCAATAATGGAACAGCATGGACAGTGCAACTTAATGGAACCAACAAAAGCACCCAGTCATCTTCGATCGGTTTTTACAAGATCAACGGGACTTACAACTACACCATATGGAATGTCAACGGCTACAAACTGCAGAGCAAGAGTCCATCAAGCATTTTTGTGAATGGATCCAACCTGAGCATACCGGTGGATTACAGCCCTGTGCTTTACAGTGTCGTCTTCCATGCAAATGGAATAAGCAACGGGGCAAAGTGGGGGGTTGAAATCATCAATTCTTCCCTGTCAAATACATCGATATCTCCATATGTGGAGTTCAGCCTCGCAAATGGCACTTACCAGTACAAGGTTCTGAAAGTCCCGGGGTTTGTGCTTGAAGGTCCAGAATATGGCAACATAACAGTTAACGGTTCGGGCTTTCAGGTGCCTGTAATCTTTTCCATATACGAGTTCACCCTGAAAGTAGTCGAAACGGGCCTGCCCGCAGGCACCAACTGGTCTGCAGCCGTCGGCGGGCTTTACCTGTCATCGAAAAATTCGAACATCACATTCTACGAGCCAAACGGCACTTACAGCTTTACGGTTTCCGGGATAAACGGGTACAACCAGTCTGTCAATCCGCCACTTGTATCAATCAATAATGGGAGCAAGACAGTTGACGTGAACTTCAGCATAGCGTTTTACAATATTGTTTTCAGGGAAAGCGGACTGTCTTCTGGATTGAACTGGTCGGTGACCGTTGGCAACACAACCCATTATTCGACTGGCAGCACCATTCTATTCTACGAACCGGACGGCAGTTATGTTTACAACGTCTCCCAGCCAAGCGGCTTCAGGATGACTTCATCTGACGGCATAGTGCATGTCAACGGTTCGGGGCTAAGCGTTTCGCTGAACTTTACGACAGTCTCCACACCTAATGGACTGGGTTACAATCTCTTCGGCTTCTCCTCCCAAACATGGATGTTCATCATTATTGTCGGAGCACTTATCGCCCTTGAAATCACCACGAGTATCATGTACTATCGGAAGGGACGACATGGCGATGATAAGCACAGTAGAAACAGAGCTGAAGAAGAGGCACCTTCGGGCCAGACGAATGCAGGCAATATGACAGTTACGCAGATGCTGATGGACAGACCACCTCAGGGATGGCAGTCCAATGGGAACGGGCGCGCGTTCAACGGGTCTGGCACCTCAGACATTGCCCACGGCAGCGTGTTCCAGCCTCTCCCCGGACTTTCGGCGATCACAAACAAGCAATATGCCGACATGATAGAGGGCGGGAACAGTTACGCCGTGTTCGAACCAAACGCCAGGCACTCAATGGAGCTGTTTGAGGCGGGCCTGACAAAAGGATTCAAGGGCCTTTGCTTCACAAGGCAGTATCCTGAAAAGTTCGGACAGAAATTTGCATTCGATGGCACGACAGTTTTCTGGCTGACGAATATAGGCAGCGAGAATTCGATGAGGCCGAAGGATCTCGAAAAAATAACACTGCAGTGTAACGAGTACCTGAACAAGTGGAAATGCATCATTCTTTTCGACGGGCTGGAGTATCTCATCACCAACAACGGTTTCCTCACAGTCCTGAAAATGCTTCAGTTCCTGAGAGACTCGACCGCGGTGAACAAGTCCATACTCATACTTTCTATCAACCCGAATGCCATAGGTGAAAACGAAGTCAACCTGATAATGAGGGAAGTGGACAAGGTCCTAAGATGAGGACTTCCGTTTGGACCGGCGTATCGCCCAATGGAACTTATAAGCTGGATCGATTATATGTGCACAGGATTTGACCGATTCCTAACGAATTAATCAGAGGCGGATTGCATTTGACGGGAAGCGCAGGCGATCGCAGTATCAGGATAACTGCCCCAGCGGTGGCGAAGGCAGTTGCATCTGTCCTTGCGTTTCTCATCATACTCAATATATTCGTTCCACCACAGTCTGCCTCAGTTCAGCCTCCCGGAGCTGTCGCTGTCCCGACTCCTGCCCAGCTTATTAACGGGCCACACGTGCGAACCAACGGAACTGAGCTGCAGATGATCCGGGGAGCGGCCGACCTCGGGCTTGCACCGTCTGCAATGCCCATCTACTTCACCTTGAGTTATGACTTGCGTGACGCGGGCGCACTGAAGCAGTTGATACAGGAACAATCCACTCCCGGCTCTGCCAACTACCACCGTTTCCTCACACTCAAGCAGTTTGAAGAAAGGTTCGGCCCCTCGCAAACGCTCTACAACGAAACGATTGGCTATTTCACCTCCCAGGGGCTTGCTTTTGTTCCCACTGGCTCCAGAATGACTCTCGGTTTCCAGGGAACATCGTCCGAGGTGGAAAGGGCATTCCAAACATCAATACATTATTACAGGACTGCAAACGGGAGTGTTGTCTATGCCAAC
>JAKAPY010000161.1 GCA_021811925.1 Thermoplasmata archaeon
ATTTGATGTACGTCGCCTGGTCCATGGCCGTGGCAATAAAACAGAAAACAGTGCCCGGATATGTCTTTTTACCGTCCGTTCCCGTGACGTCGGCGGCCACATTGTGGCTGACCGTGTAAGATTCATAATCTGCGGTCGATCCTGCCTTCGATATGGCAATATCGGTGGTGTCTCCCATGGCGTGGATGTCGTCGTGCCCTTTCACGAGAAGCGTGAACTTGTCTGTGGGTACCCAGTTTCTCCTGTCGCCGATGCCGGAGTCGCCAATGACCTGGGCACCTTTATGCGGAGGCACGCTGATCAGCATGTCGTAGTCGAGCGATTCGCCCTCCTTCGACGAAATTTTCCTGGCATCCGCATCAACTGAGGCAAGCGTGAACTGGCTGTGAACGTTTATGCCCCTCTCAGCGAATATCCCAGTCATCATGCGATTCACGTTGGGTATACCAAACACGCCAGGCACCGGATAACAGTAGTCGATCTGGACTTTTTCCCTCATTCCCTTTTTCCTGAAGTAGTCATCGAGCATGAGCGTAACCTCCAGAGGGGCAACCGGGCACTTGTGAGGAAGGCTCGCGGTGTCGACCACAATCTTGCCGCCGCTGAATCCATGAACCTTCTTCCACATCTCCTTTGCCTTGTCAAGATTGAAGAATGTGTCGGCACCGGCAGCAAAACCGGGTATCTCATCGAATTGAAGATGAGAGCCTGTAGAGAGAACGAGCTGATCGTAGCTGTGGGATGACCCGTCTGCGGTCGTGACAGAGTGATTGGAAGGGTCTATTCTGGTCATCATTCCCCTGTCTCCGGAAAGGAATCTTACGTGCCTGTCGAGAACGGAACGCTCGGAAACGTATGTTTCGCCGGGTTCCATAGCACCCATCGAAACCAGCAGAAATCCAGGCTGATAGAAGTGTCTTTCATCTCTGTCGAGAACGGTGACGCTAGCTTCCCCCCTTTCAATCTCCCCCGACAGCTTCTGAGCAATTCTGTTAGCCACAATCGTTCCGCCGAGCCCACCGCCTGCAACAAGTATATTCTTCAATTCATTTCACCCTCTTCAAAATCAGTTTGAACTTCCCGTCCTCGGAAACATTTTCGACCACCTCGTTTCCTGTTCGTTTTGCCCAGACAAGGATGTCGTCGCGCGTCGCCTCGTCGCCGAGCAGTATTGACACACCCTCGCCCACATATGCATCATTCATGGCGGATGACAGCTCCCCTATCGGCCCAGTGCAGTTCTCGGAAGTGGCGTCTATGGTCTTATAGAGTTTGATGTCCGGCATAAACGACCCACATGCAGATTTCGGGCAGAATCATGACGCGTTCAATGGTAATTATTCTTTCTGATGTGCGCACACTTATGTACACGCACACACATACACACACATATGAGCACAAGAAACATATCGATTTCAGATGATGCATATGCAAGATTAGCTGCTCTGAAGAAGCCGAATGAGAGCTTCTCTCAGGTAATTAGGAGGATCACAGGGAAAAGATCCATACTCGAATTGGCCGGGATACTTTCAGAGCAAGAAGCCAGGGAATTCAAACAGGCGGTCGGAGATTCAAGGAAATTAAGCAAATACAGACTGGCTGGGATTGAGAAGGAGTGGAAAAATCCTACTGGGAGTAAAGAGAAATGATAGCCGACACATCATATCTGATTGATGTAATGAGGGGAGATCCTGAAGCCATAGAGAAGGGCAGGATGCTTGAGTCCTACGGCATCCCGATTTGTATCACGGCGATAGCAGTTTTTGAACTGTATGTAGGCACAGGGTTAAGCAGCAAGTCGACCGAAGAGAAGGCCAAAGTTCATTCGGTGATATCCTCAATGCCAGCCTTTGCTCTGGATTTCGATTCCTCGCGTGAAGGAGGTCTAATCTTTTCTGCAAGAAAGAAAGAGGGCATGACTATTGATGCCGAGGATGCCATGGTTGCCGGAATAGCGAGACTCAATCACGAGACGGTGCTCACCCGAAACACAAGGCATTTCAGTGGTATTGAAGGCGTTCGGACTGATAGTTATTGACTTGACCGGCGACGAATTGCTACGGGGCCTTAAGAATACTCAGGGATTTATGATTCTGTTGGGGGGTGAAGGAAGCGGGGATGCCCCTGTTTTGAAACAGGGGACACATGGACTTACCACTCAATGAAATCGGGCGTCTCCCAGCAAGCGTCAAACACCGTGTTGCAACAACAATATGCGGGACGGTGTGGCACGCGGGAATTCACGCATGAGGAGAGAATGCAAGACCGTTGGCACTTATGTCCCTGACGAGTCCCAACGGCTGTTCCCTGAGAAAGACGGACCGCTCCCGCAACGGAGAAAACCACTAGTTTCAACGGGTGGATGATGTCACTGCGAAACAGGCTCGCCATAGCTCTTGAGGGCGGTTCTTAAGAGTCCGGCTTTGACTGCAAGCAAAGATGCTGAAACCATGAGAACCCCGCCGCTTATGCAGAAAGGAGCCGATAATCCGTAGGTTTCTCCCACCAGTCCGGAAACTATGGGTGCTATGGCTGCGCCAGACCATCTCAAAAAGTTGCAGGTAGCCGATGACACGGGCCTGGTAAATGGAGAAACTTCCATAGCCAGTGTTGTGAAAAGAGCGTTGGAAATACCACAAAAGAACCTCCGATGCCACAATTGTCACAAGCCTGAACGAAGCAGGGAGATAAGCAAGTCAAAAGAAGACAGGGACCATGAAAGAGAGATTCAAAATCAACAGGTTGAGTGTATCCATGCGCCTTCTCAATCTCGGCACAGCCATCACTGAGGAAAATGCCACAAGTATTCCCCAGAGGAAGTACGTCAGACCCAGCTGGATTGTGGTCAGGCCAGATGGATTCAGTGGCGTATATGCCAGTATGGTGAGGAAAACGTGGTTGTACCCAAGACCTATGATGGCGTTTGGAATGAATTAAATAGAGAATCGATGTATGCGCTTTCACATGACGGGCACTGGCACCGAAGGGAGGGACAACCAGAAGAAGATTGTTGTTCGCATCGTAGACGAAATAGATGCGCAGATTCTGTCGCTCCTGAGGGAAAATGCCAGAATGAAAAACGTGGAAATAGCGAGGCACGTGAATCTGACGGAAGGCGGCGTGAGGGCAAGGATTGCCAAGATGGTAAAGGACGGCATAATCGAAAAGTTCACCATAGTAACCAAGAGCAACGAGGTGAACAGTCTAGTCCTCATCAAGACACAGCTCGAACAGACGAGGAATCTCATCAAGAGACTGAAGGATGTCTCGGCATTCGTGTACGAGACGAGCGGTGAATATGACGTTGCCGCAGAGATGAGGACCGAGTCGGTGGATACGCTGAACAGAAAAGTAGACGAAATCAGATCATACCCCGGCGTTATCGAAACGATGACGCTGATTAGAATGGGCTGAAGGTGGCATTGCATTTCGGGGCAAGAGTATTTTTTATAGCGTACACTGACTTCCAACCGCAATGCGAGAAGATGCCCCTGTTCCGTTCGAGGGAAAGGTATTCCGCACCCTGATAAACAGAGTGGCGTACATAGGGTTGGCCATCTTCTTCATCACATACGCAACATCCCTCTGGTCAAGGACAGGCTATCTGGATTTTGAGATGCTGGTTATCACCTGGCTCCTGCTCATACTGGCCGGCATCTCGCTGATATACTCCGCGATCATACGAGTCAGCCGGCCAGGCATCGATTATGTCTTCCTGACACTGCTGCTCGTGGGCATGACCGCATATTTCGTCGCACTGGTGAGCATATTCCCGACCTTCGGAACGGACGAGCTGGCGCTGGACACATACGCAGCATATCTCACACTCCACGGTGTTGATCCGTATGTGAGCTCCAACATGATACGGGCCTTTTCATTCTATCACGTGCCATTCTACTTCGTAACGCCGGTGCTTACAGGCGGCTACGTGCACTACATGACTTATCCGGGACTTTCAGTACTCCTGATGGTGCCTGCTGTGCTGGCAGGGGTGCATAGCAATTATACGCTCATAGCCTTCAGCCTGGCTTCCTATCCCCTTCTCTTCTATTACTACAGAAAGAAGAACTTTATCGATCTGTTTCCATATGCGACGTTCGTACTGCTCGTCAACTTCAACTGGGTTTACTACACGGTCGGAGGGGTCACCGACATAGTCTGGCTCTTTTTCCTGGCACTCTCCTATATCTACAGGAACAGGCCGGGTACTGCGGGCATGCTCTACGGGCTAAGCATTTCATTCAAACAGACACGGC
>JAKAPY010000162.1 GCA_021811925.1 Thermoplasmata archaeon
AGCCGACATGCAGTCATCCGGGCTGACGCAGCGGTGCAGCTTTGTCGCAGGCATAATGCCCATAAGGTCTGTGAGGATGGCAAGACATCTCAAGGACCAGGTTCACGGCATAACGCTCCCGGACGAGATAATGCACAGAATGGAGGCCGCATCATCACCTGGCCCCGAGGGGATGAAGATAGCAAACGAGATCATCGGTGAGCTCAGGCGGATGAGGGGAGTCTCCGGCATTCACATCATGACAGTTGCGTGGGAGAATGCGATTCCGGAAATAGTTACTCAGGCAGGCCTCCTTCCAAGGCCCGCCTGAAGTGCAGCGCACTCAGCGCCTTTTCGCCTTTACGGCCTTCCTGGCGGTTCTCTTCACGGGCTTTTTCCCGGATGGGACTACCCATATGTCCCTCACAAGGTACTCTGGTTTCTTCGCGAACCGCGCTTCAACGGGCATGCCGACGTAAATATCGCGAACGGTGCACTCCTTGAGCCTTGCCATGAACAGGCTGTCTGCCCCCTCAAATTCCACGAGTGCGAGATTGTATGGTGTTTCCTTGAGGAACTCCTCTCCGCCAAACTCGCAGGTCGTCCACGAATGCACCTTCCCCTTCGTCGAAAGCCTCTTCCACTCCGTCGGCTCGCCGCAGAACATGCAGTGGCTCCGGGGAGTCGCAAAGACGTAGTTGCACCCCTTGCATTCAGACCCGTAAAGCCTGTTCTGCGCAAGCCCGAGGAAGAAGCGGGTGTCGCTGGCGTAGCTGTGTACATAATT
The DNA here is from genome assembly GCA_021811925.1 of Thermoplasmata archaeon. Classification (GTDB taxonomy): domain Archaea; phylum Thermoplasmatota; class Thermoplasmata; order Sysuiplasmatales; family Sysuiplasmataceae; genus JAJZXY01. Next base: position 767 of record JAKAPY010000162.1, read on the forward strand.
GATTGTGTATGGAGACTTGATTACAAGCTGCTCCGATCCGTCCTTGTTCTTGTAAACCGCTGCACCCCTCTTCAGCACATCGGTCATTACATCCCTGTAGCGCCTGTATTTCTTCAGTTGCTTCGCGGAGGCGGCCATTCAGTTCACCCCCTCGAGTATCGAGACTGTGACAGAGCTTCCAGTGCCCGCATGGGAATGTATTGCACCACGCTTTGCACCTTCAAGCTGCAGCGTCGAATCACCGAAATGCTTCTTTACCGTGCCCTGCAGCTGCCAGAGGGCAAAAACTGCCTGCATCAGGCCGGTGGCCCCCACCGGGTGACCGCATGCAATGAGCCCACCCGAAGGATTAATCGGAATCTGCCCCGCATTCCTGGTTGGGAAGCCGTAATCCATGCCCTTGAGGAACGGGGCACCGCTTTCGACGAAATTGTACCCTTCGCCGTACTTGCACAGGCCCATGTCTTCATATGTCTGGACTTCCGAGGATGCGTACGCGTCATGCAGTTCAATGAAGTCGAGCTCCTTGGCCGGATCTTCAATCCCCGCCCTTTCGTAAGCTTCCAGGGAGGCTGCCCGCCCGGCCCTGAACGAGTGCACGCCGGGGTAATCAAGCCCTTCGTAGTCCTCTCTTGACTCATGCTTCAACAGAGGGACTTCTCCGAATGGTCTGTCCGCCAGCCTCATCGTGTCTGTTCCGCATCCGACTCCCTTTATGAGCACTGGATTGTCTGTGAGCCTGAAAGCTTCCTCCTCGCTTGCCAGTACGCAGACCGCGGCACCGTCACTCATGGTGCATATCATCTCCCTTGTCAGGGGGTATGATATCATCTCGGCACGAAGAACATCATCAACCGTCAGCTTCTTGGGATACTGTGCGTACGGATTGTGCATCGCATTGAGGTGGTTCTTTACAGACACCATAGAAAGAATCCTTGACGCCTCCTTGATTGCAAGCCGCTGAGCCTCCCTCTCGTCCTTTACATGGGCAAATCTGCTCTTCCTCATGTACTCATAAATGTGGCGGGTAACCATCAGGGCATAGTAGCCGGAATAGAATCCACCAATGGGATAATCGAAGTTCGTGTCTGAAGCCAGTGCAATGAATTCATTTCCCTTCCATGTCTGGACCCTAGACATTGTCTCAAAACCTGCAACCAGGCACACATTCATTCTGCCGGACGCAACAGCCTCAAATCCCGCCTGGAAGGCTTCTCCGCCCGTGGCACCGCCCCACTCTATGCGCATGCTCCCCTTGGGATTGAGGCCAAGGTAATCCTGCACCATGCTGGCGGCCTTGAGCTGTCTTGTAAAGTGATCCGAGAAATATGATATCCTTGAACCGTCAATGTCCTTCTTCTCAAGCGATGGCACATCCTTCATCGCATAATCATATGCATTCTTCACCATGTACCTGAAATCCATTTCCGGATGTGCCTTCGCGAATTTTGTGAGGCCACCGGAAACCATGTAGACCTTCCTGCTGTATGATCTTCTTTGATTCGGTTCTGCTACGCCGTTTGTGATAGAAATCACCTTTCTGATGTAATGCGATACGGTAGTTAAAGAGATTGGATAAAGCGGAATGTATTGAGAGAAAAAGTGACATATGTTTTGTATGCAAATTGCATTTGCCAGCGTTCGTCTGCGTTGACAGACAGGACATCTGCTCAGGCCGAATCTTCCAGCAGTTCCCTTGCAATGATCATCTTTCTGATTTCAGTTGTTCCCGCACCAATCTCAAGCAGCTTGGCGTCCCTCATCAGCTTCTCTACCCGGAACTCCTTCATGTACCCGTAGCCGCCCATGATCTGGATTGCGTCCAGTGCTGTTTTTGTCGACGTTTCTGCAGCGAACATTATTGCCGCAGCCGCTTCCCTGTTCTTACTCTTGTCCTTCTGAAGCACCTGCAATGACTTGTATATCAGCAGCCTGCTTGCCTCAATCCCGACATACATGTTTGCTATCTTCTCCTGTATCAGCTCGAACTTTGAGATTGGAAGTCCGAACTGCTTTCTCTGCCTTGAATAATCGACTGCAAGATCCAAGCACTGCTCCTGGATTCCAAGTGAAATGCCAGCGAGAACAGCCCTTTCAACGCTCAAACCTGACATTACTATTCCGGCACCCTCGTTCTTCTTTCCCACCAGGGCGGATGAGGGGACATTGCATGAGTCGAAGAAGAGCTCGCCTGTTGGAGAGCCGCGCATTCCCATCTTGTCGAATTTCCTTCCCTTCCTGAACCCAGGATTCGAGCCTTCGACGATGAATGCGCTTATTCCCCTGTGACCAAGCGATGGCTCTGTCTTGGCGTAAACAAGTGCCATGTCCGCCACGGGCGCATTTGTGATAAAGGTCTTTGAACCGTTGAGACTGTAATGCTTGTCCCTCAACTCTGCGGTGGTTCTCATTGAGAGCGCATCTGAGCCAGATTCCGGTTCCGTGAGCGCAAGACAACCTACCCATTCGCCGCTTGACAGTTTTGGCGCATACAGTTCGCGCTGCTCCCTGCTGCCATTTCTGAAGAGATTGTCGAGGCAGAGATTGGAGTGGGCTCCTACAGACAATGCGAAGGCGGGTGAGATTCTTGAAATTTCCTCCAGGCAGATCATCTGTGAAATGTAATCCAGCCCGGAACCGCCATACTCGGTCGGGACAGTAATTCCCAGCATCCCCAGCTCCCCGAGTTTCCTGAAAATGTCAATGGGAAAATAATCCTCCTCATCCATTCTTGCGGCAACGGGACTCAGCTCTTCCATTGCGAATCTTCTGACAATGTCCCTTACCATCTGATGCTCTTCGCTGAGGTCGAAATTCATGCCATTACCCCTGAAGTCATTGCCAAATGTGCTTAAATAACTAGACGGGAGGGGCAGCGGCTAAAGCATCGATTTCCTTGTCTTTGGGTCCAGGATATCCCTGAGGACGTCTCCTATCAGGCTGAAAGCAAAGACGGCAAAGAAAATGGCAAAACCCGGGATAAGAGGTATCCAGGGCTGAGTTGAAATGTAGCTGTTGGCGTCGATGACCATGCTCCCCCATTCGGGCGTAGGCGGTTGTACACCAACTCCGAGGAAACTGAGAGTGGAGAAAGTGAGAATAACAGTCCCTATATCCATTGTCATGTAGATGAAGAGCGTATCGAATATATTTCTGAAAACGTGCCTTCCGAGTATTACATGCTCCCTGGTCCCGCTTGCGCGCGCGGCAACCACGTAAAGCTGATTCTTGACGCTCAGGGCCTGACCTCGCGCAAGCCTCGCGTATGAGGCCCACCAGACTATTGAGAGCGCCTCGACCGAGTGAACAACGGAAGGACCGAGCGCAACCGAAACTGCAAGGGCTAGTATCAGGCTCGGAATGGAGAGAAAGATGTCTGTGATTCTCATCAGTACTGAATCAAGAAGACCGCCCTGGAATCCTGATACCAGACCAATTGTGCCGCCAACAGCCAGGAGATCGG
>JAKAPY010000010.1 GCA_021811925.1 Thermoplasmata archaeon
GGCCTGACTGAAATAGAGTGTGGCGGGCACGGTGAAGCCGTCTGCCGACTGGAGCGTCACGGGAGCCCTCGGCGCTGAGCTTCCGTTAAGGCCGTAAAACATGTCCAGCGGCAGGTTGGAGTATGACACGAACCTGTTCAGGGCAGGCATGTTCCAGTTGTAGTCTATGAAGGCAAGAAGGGAGGCGTGGTTCATGACCGTGCTTGAAACGTAGTCTTCCTTTGCATACGGCGAAATAACAATCAGGGGAACACGGAATCCGAGCTGCTGGCCGCCGGTGACAGGCGGTGCGACCTGGTCGTAGTACCCCCCTCCCTCATCGTAGTTGATGAAAATGGCTGTCGAATTCCACTCTGGGCTGTGCATCACGCTATTCACGACCGCATACAGCCACATTTCGCCCACGATGACGCTGTCAATGGGATGCTGTGAGTATCCGCTGATTGCGACCCCGATCGGACTCACGTACGACACGGACGGCAGCGTGTTGGACGACAGTTCTGACTGGAAAGTATTCCAGCTCCTGATGTTCGCGCCATAGGCAGAAATTCCCTGCAGGTAGGAAAGGACGTCGAGTCCTGCAGATGGGTGTGCAATGTAGTATGACCAGCTTACACCGTAATGCTGAAGCTCACCGAATATGGACTGGGAGAAGGGGATGTACGGCGGGAGACCGTAGTCGTTTATCACAGGAGAGTAGCCGGCTATGCTGTAAAGCCTGTTCGGCATTGTAGCCGTAAGCGTGGATGAGAAGTACATGTTCCCAATTGCGAACTGCTGGGCAAGGGCCCACTCCGGTGACATCTGGGAAGCGGTGAAATATGTCATCGACTGCGGTCCGGAATTTGCACCGAAACCGTTCATCTGGCCGTTGTTCCAGTCCATGTGATAAGCAGTGTACCCCTCCACTGGATCGGCGGTGGAAACCTGCCCGGTCGGGACGGCCGAGAGTCCTGAAGCGAGGCCCGCAGATGCAAGGTTTGACGGGACGGTGAGGTTTGGGACAATGCCTGCCTGCGTTGAATTTCCACCAAACGGGTAGACGCCAAACAGATTGTCGAAACTATGGTTCTCCATTGTGACAACAATCACATGCTTTATTGGCGTCAACGCCTGGTTCGAGGAGCCCGAGGCGGCGCTGACGGCGCCTGATGAATAAACCGTCGCAAGCACGAGACATGCTATCACGAGAACAAGGGAAGCCCTTGTCAGTCGAATGAAATTGACGCGCGGCCCGCCGGGGTGGCTCATGTTGCGTCAGCCCCTTTTTGCAGACCCAGGGCGGCCGCACTCAGCAGCATCAGCGCCGCGAGTATGTCGCCGGCCAGTATTATCAGCGGCATGTGGCTGTCGAAGAGTGCGGCGTAGATTATAAGCATCACAGTCATGATAAACAGCCCGCCGAGGCCGATTCCTATCGCGGAGGACAAGGAGCTCTCCTCCCTTAGTGAAAAGACAGAGACGACAAAGAGATCGCCCGCAACAGAAAGGAATGAGAAACCGAGCATCTCATAATTGCCGACGATCTTTGAAAAAAACAGTGTCGAGTATATTGAAGCGAACGAGAGCGGGACGGAAAGCGAGGAGACAGCTGTCCTGAGCCTGCTCTTGCTGAACGCCAGGTAGGAGGTCACAGGCATAACGACAGAGCCAGTGATGAAACCGGCCAGTATGAAGGGTATTTCAAGTGAGCTGCCAATCGTTGTTATCAGCCCGGAAAGGTAAAACACCGAGAGCGCAGTGGTCGCGCAAAGCAGGGATGCCAGCATGAAGTGTGCCGAACCGCGCAACCTTTTGAACATTGCAGGTAGAAAAGGGGACAGGTACAAATTATTTGGCGGTGTTCGAGTTGCGTCGCCGAAGTCTGTAAAGGCAGCTTGTGCAGAGTGGATGCGTGCCACGGGTTACCAGAAATATTGTAACAACAAAATTTGTAGTAAGTGCTTTATAAACCAAGCGCTTAGCCAGTAAACGATGAAAGCGGTACACCAGTCGAGTTCTTCTATTGTGCTCGAGGCAGCCAGGGAACTGAATGAAGGAAGGGGAATACTTCTGCACGATTCTGAGGGAAGGGAGAATGAAACGGACATTGTGTATTCTGCCATTCACTGCACTCCGGAAACCATCGCGCACATGAGGATGGAGGCCGGGGGCCTGATATGCACAGCCATTGGGAATGAGGTGGCCGAGAAGCTGGGGCTTCCCTTCATGCATGATGTTCTCAGCGGGATTTCAACCACCTATCCCGTCCTTTCCTCGCTTGTTGAGACCTCGACACCCTATGGCGGCCGTCCCGCTTTTTCAATTTCACTCAATCACAGGACATCATTCACGGGCGTCACGGACAGGGACAGGAGCGCAACTGTCATGGCCATAGGCAAGGCGGCCGGGATGGTGGCGTCTGGTGACGAGAACGCGCGCAACGAATTCATATCCACCCTCAAGGCACCGGGGCATGTGCAGCTCTTAATTGAGGCGCCCGGTTCCATAGTCGAGAGAAGGGGGCACACAGAGCTCTCCATAAGGCTGATGCGGATAGCAGGGCTGCCTCCTGCATCGGTTGTTTGCGAGATGCTTGACAGCGTAACCCACAAGGCTCTGAGCCTGGAAGATGCAAAGAGGTTTGCTGCCAGGAATGGAATGGTCCTCGTTGAGGGTAAGGAGATTTTCTAGGTGGTGTGCCGGTGGACAGCGACAGTGTGAAGTTGGCCGTTGTTTGCTCTGAGTTCAACGGGGAAATCACAGACAGGATGCTTAATTCGGCGCTGACCAGATGCAAGCAGTCAGGCGTTGATGTGAGGTACGTCTGCAGGGTCCCCGGGGCATTCGATATGCCACTGTTCGTGAAGGAACTCCTGTCGAAGGATGATGTCGACGCCGTTGTCACGCTCGGGGCAATCGTCACTGGCGACACAAAGCACGATGAAGTGATAGGCTCTCAGCTTGCAGCGGCCATCGCGCAGCTTTCGGTAACCCACGGGAAGCCAGTCTCCCTCGGAGTTTCCGGACCGGGAATGAAATGGGAGCAGGGTGTTGAGAGGGCGGACGAATATGCCGCAAGGGCAGTCGATGCAGCGGTCAAGATGGTTTCGGGCATTCGACAGCTCAGGAAAGACAGGGCGGAGAGAGACTACCCTGCCGTAATTGAGTAGGTGATGTTTCCATTTCAGCTGCGGAACGCGCTCACGCCCTCCCGGGCAATCTTCTGATAAGGGAAGTGGCCGCACTTACCGGGACGGAGCTCGAGCTTGTGCAAAAGACGGACATACTTGTCTCAAATGGCAAAATAGCTGCAATCGGGGAGCATGATGCCACCGCGGGCGCGGAGGTAATAGACGGGCGGGGGCTGGTTGCAATCCCGGGCTTTGTGAACGCCCATGTTCACTTGAACGATTCCCCTCTGAAGGATATCGGCGTCGGTAGGAAGATGCAGGAGTTAGTCGACCCGACCAGGGGACTGAAGAGGACGGGGCTCGCGGGCCTTTCGCTTGAAGCGAGGGCAGACGCCATGTCTTCGGCCCTTGCAGAAATGGTCGCGGCCGGTGTGACAACTGCCGTTAACTTCCACGAGGAGGGGAGTGCGATAATAAAAATGCTCTGTGAAAGGAGCGCAAATGCACCTATACTCATCAACCTGTGCAGGCCCCCTTCATATTCGGACACGGAAGCAATCAGAGGGAACAGCGGCTACAGCGACAAGGAGATTGCATCGTTTTCGAGGACACTGGAGGAATTTGACGGCATAGGACTGAGCGGCGCCAATGAATACTCCAGCCTGGCGATGGAGCAGATATCAATGCTGGGCGGAGGGTTCAGGGCAATACATGCAGCCGAGAGCAGTGAAACCGTAGCCGTTTCGAGAAGAATCACGGGAATGTCAGAAGTGGAACGGGTGATTGAACATTACAAACCGCATCTTATCATTCACATGACAAATGCGGACGAGCATGACATTCGGCTTGCAGCCGGGAAGGGGGCAGCTGTCGTGTGCTGTCCAAGGTCGAATGCAATACTGGGTACCGGTTCACCGCCCGTCAGGCAGCTCCTTGATAGTGGCATGAATATCGGCCTGGGCACAGACAATCTCATGATCAATTCGCCTGACATGTTCAGGGAGATGGATTTCATGTCGCGCATCTCCAGGCTGTCAGGGCTGGACCCGGCCGCAATCGCAAGTGCGGATGTCCTGAGGATGGCAACTGCATGGGGCGCGGCCGCGGTGGGTATTTCAGGCAGGACCGGAGCGCTGCGGGCTGGCCTGGACGCAGACATAGTGCTGCTCGACCTGAACGGGAGAATGGCCGGAACGCGTGACATATGGTCATCAATAGTCCACAGGGCCGGTCCGGATGATGTCGTTGCCACCATAAAGAAAGGCGTGCTGCTGCATGAAACACCAAGAGCTATGAGGCTGAATTGATGTTTTCGGGATTGGTTGAAGGAAAGGCGAAGGTTGTAGGCGTACAGAAAACGAAGAACAATATCAGGCTTGAAATCGATTTCGGGAAGGTAGCCTCGGGCATCAGGCAGGGTGACAGCGTATCGATTAACGGCGTATGCCTCTCCGTGGTGGCAAGGAAGGGAGTGAGGCTCACATTCGACGCAATCGCTGAAACCCTCAGGAAGACAAACCTCGGAAGGCTCTCCGCCGGGGACAGGGTCAACTACGAGACAAGCATGTCCTCCAACGACCTCATAGGCGGCCATCTTGTGACCGGCCATATTGACGGGACAGGAACCATCCAGAGCATAGAGGACGAGGACGGCTCAATCAAGATGGTTGTCTCCGTCCCGGAAGCGATAGGCTCAAGGGTCATGGAAAAGGGCCTGCTGGCGGTTGACGGCATAAGCCTCACCCCTGCGGATGTCAGGGATGACAGGTTCACACTCTACCTCATCCCGGACACGCTGAAGAAAACAACTATTTCCGGCAGGAAGGTCGGAGATGCAGTCAACATAGAACTGGACCTCTTCGGAAAGTACATCGAGAGGCAGGTGATCAAGTATATGACAGCAAGATTGCGAAAAAAGAAGCGCTAGCTGAATTCAAACTGGAATTAATTTCCTCATTATCATCTCTGGAAATGAGGTAGCAAGGTTAAATAGGGGTCACCGCGGATTTTTGCGTGATGGCTTTCGACCTCGAGTTCGGCTGCAAGAGCCTTGTCTCACTCATTGTTTCGAGGAGAACAGCCGAGACTCTTTCGAAGGCTGACTTCAACAAGCTCGAAGAAGCGCAGAGACTCGAGTATATCAACCAGCTCGTTGACCTCGGATGGGTCAAGGAGCAGCGCCCTGCCTCGGGCGGAGGCGAATATGTGATTTACGCCTTCACGGACAAGGGCAGGAGCATATACGAGAATCCCGTCGAGCTGCTGAGCCTGACGGATGCGGAACAGGAACACATTTCCCTCCTCCGGAAGCTGGACTCCCTCAAGAGCGACGATTCCGTGGCAATGATGCCACAGGTCCTGCTTTCCCTCGCAAACGCATGCCTGGGCGTCGGCAGATACGACAGTGCGCTGATGTACTCAATTGAGCTCCAGAAGAAGGCCGATGAGATAAAAAGCACCTATTTCAGGGCGGAAGCTGAGCTCATGGTTGGCCGCGTAGACAACGCGAGGGGCGAGATGGCCTCGTCACTGAAATCCCTCATGGAAGGTGCGGCGCTCTTCAGGAAGATAGGAGAGGTGGCCAGGGAGGCCGACTGCCTCAGGTCCGCCGGCGGCGTTCTCTTCAAAATGGGTGACTACAAGAAAGCAATGGTAATGTTCGAGGAGAGCAAGAACAAGTTCATGCAGATCAGGCATATGCTCGGGGTCGCAAAGTCGAAGAGCAACCTGGCAATACTCTACTCGATTGGCAAGGATTACGACACGGCAGAGAAATACTGGAAGTATTCCCTGGATTTCTTCCAGGCGCTCGGAGACAAGGAGAGCGAAGGAAAGATACTGAACAACCTCGGAGCAATGCTCATAGAGGCAGGGAAGCTGGATGACGCTTCCAACTACCTGAGGCAGGGAATACTTGCCTCGAGGGCTGCCAAGGACAAGTACTCAGAATGCATGGCGGTGATCAACTTCGCATACGCGCAGGCCAAGCTTGGTTATTTCGAGCTGGCACGCAATTCACTCGATTCTATAGTAGGTGTCCTAAAGGAAGGCTATGACGCATACCTGCTTGCTTTCTCCGACCTGGTCCTGGCCATGTATAACAGCCACAGGGGTACCTGGATTGATGCTGAAAAGAAATTTGCATCTGCCATCAGGCTGGCAAACACTTCTGGCAACACGGTAGTAATTTCAGCATGCCACGAGGAATACGGAAAGGTCCTTCTTGAGAGAAATCAGAGTGACAAGGGATTGGTGGAAATGGAACTATCAAAGGAGATAAAAGACAAGCTACACCAGAGCGACATCAAAAGAGGTTTGGCCTCCGGCTGAGGAGGCCCTGAACAGACATTATGCTCTACAGCGGATTGTACAACACCAAGGTGTGAACCCCCCTCGCATTTGTTGCAAAGGCTCGAATCGCCGCTACTGGGCTGTAGTCAAACCCTGGATCCCTGAACCTCCTCCAGCTCAGGGACCAAATGGCTACAGCTACGGCAATCCACGACGTAGTCTTGCTTATACTCTCCCTCGCGTAGGGTAGATTCGGGAATGGGTTTATATAACATTCGTCGCAGGCGAAACAGCTTTCGGTTTCGAGCCGGTCGTTGCGACCAGGTCTTAAATTTGTGATATCGTCAGAATTTCCATACCATCAAGCAACAATACGGGCCGGCAAATTGTACGACTGGCCCATCGCGGCAGACATCGATACGGAACAGGAAGAACACTCCGCTGGACGGGCAAAGTGGGGCATGGACACCCTTCCATTCGAGCCAGATGTGAACCAAATTGAATAATACTCGATTGAATTCGTTTCAAATTCCTAACTCCTCCAGGCGCTCAATTTGCACTGAATCCCGGAAAATTGCCTGGTCTGGGCCGAAAAACAACGACAGGCAAATAAGCAGTCTGCTGGTTCACTTCAACGGATGTTCCCTTGATCGTAATATACGCGTATCTGGCGGGTCAAGATGACCCACGCAAATGCACGGCAAGGAAGATGGTCAGGTTTGGCCTTGCAAAGCAGGTGCATCGCCTGACATCTCTTCCGGGCAATGCGGTAGTTCTCGACCCGACGTTCCCAAAGGCAATGTCGCCGGAGGACAGGCAGCTTGTTATGGATGATGGTCTCGTGGTACTCGACCTTTCATGGAACAAGCTGGAAAGGGTACCGTCAAGTGTCACTTCAAGGCAGAGGCGGGCACTGCCATACCTGGTGGCTTCAAATCCTGTGATGTGGGGTAAACCGCTCCAGCTCAGCAGCGTCGAGGCAGTCGCAGCCGCCCTTTACATTGTCGGTGAAAAGGAGCAGGCGGAGCATGTCCTCTCGAAATTCAGCTGGGGAAGTCACTTCCTGGAGCTTAACAGGGAACCACTGGAAAGGTACTCCAAGGCAGCCAACAGCCGTGAGGTTGTGGAGATTCAGTCGGAGTACATTTCGTAGTCCACTCGAAGTGGCACTTCCAGTGCATCGCGTGGAACTGCTGGCTCAGCAGTGATTTCGGTTTTCCTCTGATTAGTTTTATAAGCCCATCAAGCGTGAGCCGATGGGCGCAGGGACCAAGTGATCGTTATTGGCAATTTCACCTTCAATTCAGTACAGTGACGAGGACCTAGTATCAAGATGGAAGGAATTCTTCGAGGATACAGGCATGAGGAGCCACGCAATACTCCTTGCTGACAAGTATCCGGAAGAAAGAACACTTCTTGTGCAGTTCACTCACATCGACTCATACGATCCGGACCTTGCATCCTATCTTCTTGAAAACCCTGCAAAGTCGCTGGATGCTGCAGAAAACGTGATTTCGTCCCTTCTGCCGGCCGAAAGGAGTCATGTCAAGCTTCATTTCAGGATTGCCGGCCTTCCACTGGACGCGAGGATCGAGATAAGGAGCCTGCGTAGCAAGCACCTCGGTACGTTCGTTTGCGTCGAAGGGCTTGTCAGGAAGGCAACCGAGGTGAGGCCGCGTGTGCTGGATGCTGTGTTCAAGTGCGCAAGATGCAATTCGGAATTGCATGTTCTTCAGGAAGGCGTGCTGCTCAAGGAACCGCTGGAGTGTTCAAAAGATGTCGGCGGATGCGGCAGGGCCGCAGGATCCACAAAATTCATACTGCTTCCCGAAGAGAGCACATACGAGGATACACAGAAAGTTGAGGTCCAGGAGTCGCCCGAGGGGCTAAGGGGAGGAGCGCAGCCCGAAAGGCTGGAGGGCTTCCTCATTGATGACATAGCTGGCAAGATATCCCCCGGAGACAGGGTAATATTGAACGGCATACTGACCGGAAACCAGCGATCCGGTCCCCAGGGAAAGTCTACCCTCTTCAACATAATGCTGCAGGTCAACTCTGTCGAGTACCGGGAACATGAATATGACGAGATCCAGATTACTTCCGATGATGTTGAGAAAATAAAGGAAGCTGCATCCAAGGGTGACATTGTAAAGGAGATTTCATCATCAATCTCACCCACAATATATGGCTTTGACATAGAGAAGGAGGCTTTCGCCCTCCAGCTCTTCAGCGGTGTTTCAAAGTCTATGCAGGATGGAACGAAGATCAGGGGAGATATCCACATACTTCTCGTTGGTGACCCCGGACTGGCAAAGAGTCAGCTGCTGAGCTACATGTCATCCCTTGCGCCCAGGGGTATCTACACTAGCGGCAAGAGTTCGTCTGCAGCCGGTCTCACCGCTGCTGCGGTGAAGGATGAGTTTGGTGAGGGAAGATGGACGCTTGAGGCGGGTGCGCTTGTGCTTGCAGACAAGGGAATAGCGTGCGTGGACGAGCTGGACAAGATGTCCGACAACGACAGGAGCGCAATGCACCAGATCATGGAAAGCCAGATAATAACGGTGGCCAAGGCGGGAATTACTGCCACATTGCAGGCAAGATGCTCGATTCTTGGCGCCGCCAACCCGACCTACGGCAGATTCCAGGACGAACAGCTGATAGGTGACCAGATAGACATGCCCCCGGCCCTCCTTTCCAGGTTCGACCTCATTTTCATACTTCAGGACAAGCCTAATTCATCCAGGGACTGGAGCATTGCCTCCCACATACTGAAGGCGCACAGGGTGGGGGAAAGGAGGAAACTGGATCATACGCCCGAAGGTGTGCCGGATGCGGAAGTGCAGGAAGAAAGCAAACTTGTCGAGCCAACCTTCGACAGGGATTTCCTCAGGAAATATATCTCGTTCGCAAAGAGGGTGAACCCGATTCTCACGGATGATGCAATCTCGCTCATCAGGGAGGAATACCTCAGGATAAGGAAGGGTGGCGAGGAGCAGGGAGCATCGGTGCCCATTACCGCAAGGCAGCTGGAGGCATATGTGCGCCTTTCTGAAGCGTCAGCGAGAGGCAGGCTCAGCCCCATAGTGGAGAAGGAGGACGCAGAGAGGGCAATTAGGATAGTGGGCCATTACCTGATGAAACTGGCCAGGGAAGGAAGCATGCTCGACATAGACAGGATAACAAGCGACATGAGCCACAGCCAGAGGAGCCACGCCACAGTGATACTTGACATAATAAGGAACAATGCAAACGAAGCGGGAGTCGTTTCACTGGACGAGATCATGGCTCATGCTTCAAAGCTGAAAATAGATGAGACCGAAGTCAGGAAGATAATCGAAAGGCTACAGCGCGGCGGCCAGATACATGAGCCGAGGCCCGGCATGGGCGCATACAAGGCAATCTGAAACGAGTGGTATTCTTGCTTTCTCTTAAGGTGCACAAGACGCGAAGGGAAATAATAGTTGCAGCATGCGACATCGAGTTGCTGGGGCAGAAGTTCAGTGAAGGGGAAAAAAGATTCGAGGTCTACAAGAGCTTCTACGGCGACACGGCGATAGATGAGGGTGAGCTGGGAGCCTATCTTCAGATGGCCACAATAATCAATCTTGTAGGTGAGAGAGCAGTTGAAAAGGCGATACAGCTCGGTTATGTGGATCCGGAGAAGGTGCTGAGGATTGGGGCTGCGGTCCACGCGCAGGCTGCCACGATTCAGAAGCAGTGAGGGCCGACGGGCTGAAAATGGAACGAATGCCAAATTAGAGTGCGGCCAGCCGGCAATTTTGTGGCGTCGGGGGCAATGAATGATGCTTTCTGAAGGTTGATATACCAATCCTGCCAATGATAGGTACAGGCGAGGGGAATGGCCTACTCAACACTGGGTGTGCTCATCTACATTTATTCGATCTTCTCCCCGTACAGGATCGCGGACTACATATCGAAGTCACTTCCGGGCGAGCTGAACTACGTGCAGCTTGCTGTCGTGTTCGCACTTGCCGCTGCACTCCTTGTTGGAAGGCGGAAGACGCTGAATCTGCTGCTCATAGCGTTCGGTGCGTTCGAGGGGTATGTCCTTTCCGTTGCCATTTCGTCGCGCGTCCCGATGTCTCAGCAGACGGACATGCTAGTCATGCTTGCGCTGACCGCTGCAATTGCATATATTGTTTTCAAACTCTCGAGGCCGGCGATTTCGGTTTTCCTTGCGCTCACTGTCGGCGCGACATACATCGCCCTCGCAGGGCCAATCTACACGGCGCCGTACATCACTGTTGCCGCGTTTGTCATCATTTTCATCTTCTACAAGTACATCGCTTCGATCATAGCAGCTCTGCTTGGCTCAATCCTGCTCCTTCTTTTCCTCATAGAGCTGAACCTCCCCGGCGTGACCCCCTATGTGATATCAATTGCGGCTTTCGCCATGAGCGTCCTGATAAGGTATTTCGTTTCCAGGATTGGTGCGGCAAAATTCACCTGGCCCAGGCGCGCAAGGGCAGCAAGGCTCAGGAACTGAGGCAATCACCTGGAAACTGTTTCCACGAGCTCTTCACCGAGGCGCACGACCTTCATTCTTGATCCGCGCGGGTGGTCACGTGTGCATAGAACATTCACTTCCTCGAGTGTGCTCGGGTCCACGACAAGAACCTGCCCATGCTCATCGGAAACCACCTCCACCCACTCTTCCAGCTCCCTTCCGCCGAGGAACCTGAGCGAGGAGCTTTCGGATGGTTTGATTCTGACCGGCGATCCACCCTTCAGCGGCAGCAGCTCAATCATGTCTGTGGCCTTTGCCACTAGATACTGGCTGTTCCTGTACTCGATGTAATCTCCGGGGCTGAACATTGCAACTCTGACAAGGAAGGTCGTCCTGTAAACTTCCTTCCCGTTCTTTCTCCCGTACAGTTTTCTTGTAGGAACGACTTCGGCTCCGAACTTCTGTGCAATCTTCTTGGCGAGAGCGGCACCGACCATGTTGGAGCTGAGTGTTATGTCGACCCCGCCCTTTGTCGCTTTTATGGCAGAAACGAAGAAACCCTCCTCTGCCTTCTCGTACTCTTCGCAGAGTTTTGTTGCATAGGAAAGCACCCGCCCTATGACTTCATCCCTTGTCTTCCCCATGGAACGAAGCTGTATCGTGGATTCAAAATAATGTCCGCTTCTCCTGTTGCACGTGGGGCAGGTGTTTCCCTCTACCCTGACCCGCACAGCTATCCTCTCCTCCTTCCTGATTCCATGTGTCACGAGCGACACTGCAAGAATGACATTGGACGAATTCTCGGAGGGATCCAGGTTTTCAATACCAAGTGACTTGAGCGATGCATCGCCGGAGAGCCTGACGCTCCTCCTCAGCTCTGAAGCCATGTGCTTGCCCAAATCACTCTGCTCCTTCCATGAACTCCCGCTCTTCACCTTACCGCATGACGGGCAGATTTCGAACGTGACGACTCCGGGCGCGCTGGCAAGCTGCTCGCCCTTGCTGATGCAGTCTTCGCAGAAAACAGTACCACTGACTGCCTCCTTTCCGCACTTTATGCAGAACATCTGCTGAGCCATTGAAGGTACATTGAGTGGGCTTATGGTTAAGTATTTTTGGAGAACATGGTTCGCCTGAACGGTATTGGACTGCCACCCTTCGTCAGCGCATGCAATGCTTTGCCGGCCTGCACAACAGCCGGACCAATGGATTCGGCGAATCCATTGTCCATTTCGCATTTCCGTTTCAGTTCTTCCAGGTTCCGCCTATCACCCACACTGGCTCATCAGGGTTGAAATATTCCTGGCCCTCGACCTTCAGCTCTTCAAGCATCTTTTCATTCACCTGTATTCCAAGGCCTGGTTTCTTGCTCACCCTGTAGTGCCCGTCGACAACGGGCGTGGAATCTGATATGAGATCCCTCTTCCACTGGGGGAAGAAGTCGTAGAAAGATTCCTGTATGAGGAAGTTTGGGATGGAAGCGTCAAGCTGAATGGTGACTGCATTCTGAACCGGCCCAAATGCGTTGTGAAAAGCCATCTCGATGCCGAAGGCTTCCGCAATTGCCGACAGCTTGTGTGCCTCGGTGACCCCTCCGCAGTTTGTTATGTCCGCCTGGAAGTAATCAAGAAGGTGCCTTGAAGCAAGTGATACGAAGTGCTGCTTTGTAAGCACTCTCTCGCCCAGCGCGACCTTTACACCGGTTCTTGACCTGTATTTCATGAGGCCCTCAACGTTTTCAGGATGAACCGGTTCCTCTGCAAAAAGCGGGTTGAATGGCTCGATTGCCTTGGCAACCTCTACAGCCGAGTTTGGGTTGAACCTGCCATGATGCTCTATCATCAGATCCACCTTGTCTCCTGCGGCCTTCCTGACCGCCGCAAGCCTTGCAACCGCCTTCTTGATTCCAGCCGCATCAATCCAGTCGAAGTATGGCCCGAATATGTCAAATTTCAGTCCCGTGTATCCCTTTCCCACAATCTCCTTGGTCCTCTTTGCCCATTGTTCGGGTGTGACGCAGTTGCTGTACCATCCATTGGCATATACCCTGACCCTGTCCCTGAAACTGCCGCCGAGAAGGCGGTGAAGGGGCGTGCCGGTGGATTTTCCTATTATGTCCCAGCAGGCTATGTCGAATGCACTCAGAGCGGTCGTCGACTCGAATGACTCAGACAGGTAGAAGTCATGCTTGTACCACTCCCACCTGTTCCTTTCGACATCGAACGGATCCCTTCCCTTGAAGACTCTGCCTACCTCCTTCAGGGATGCAACTACAGGCTGCACACGCAGTGTGGGCACAGCCTCTCCATAGCCGACAATCCCGTCATCCGTGGTGAGCTTCAGAATAATTGCAGACGATGCCCAAGTCTGCCCGTGCGCGACCTCTTTTCCGAGCTGGTATACTTCAAAATCCTTTATCTTCATGAAGGCGCAATCGCAGGGAAGATAGAAATTGTTTGCGATTCGCGCCGTTGTTCATGCTCTTGGGAGAAATGCTTGCTCAACAACTTTGTCGCGCAGCGTGCCTTTCGCCTCAATCGCTAGATCAATTCTTCGCCTTCACGTGCGGCCTGAATATATCGGTGATGAAGTCACGAACAGGCATTTCGTCTGCAATCTCGCTTTGCCCGAATGCTTTACCTTCGCCAGGCATGCACACTGCAAGTAGCGCTGCTGTCGGAAAGTCTATTCCCCGACCGGGTGCGGCAGTGAAAGAAGGTCTCTGAGCACCGCACGTGCGGTTTCGGTGGCACCCGCCCCTGTGCCGATGAGCGTGTATTCGTTGCCGTCTGCGGTCCTGTATGTCAGCGCATTGTAGGCACCGGAAACATTCACATGATCGGAAAGGCTGACTATCTCCGGTGCGACCGCCACAAGTCCATCCTCCCTCCTGTATGTCGAAATGAGCTTCATGCTCCTGCCCTGCGACTTTGCAGCCGCCTGCAATGCAGGCTCCATTGCATCCATACCCTTTATTGCCGCATCACTAATGGAGTAGCTGCATCCGCAGAGGGCGTTGGCAAGTATCACTATCTTTGCGGCGCTGTCCATGCCCCGCAGGTCATTGGACGGATCGGTCTCGGCAAGACCTGAGGATCTTGCCTCTTCAAGCGCACTCTCCATCGACACGCCTTCGTCCATTCTTGTGAGAATGTAGTTCGTCGTGCCATTCAATATCCCCCTCATCTCCACAATCTCATAGGTGGATGCGCATATTCGCCCGAAATCAATGAAGGGAGTTCCTCCCCCGACAGTCGCACCAAATCTGACTGTTGTGCCCCTTCTTGAAGCAGCTTCGATAATATTCTTCATGTTGATTGCGAGCGGCCCTTTGTTTGCGGTGACGATATCCATCCCTTTTGCGATTGCCTCGTTGAAGCAGCCTAACGATGGTTGACCGTCCTTGAAATTGGTTGTGGTGCAGTCAACGAGCACATCCGCGTGGATCTCGGTCACTGCTTCCTTCACACGTCTTCCCGGCAGCCACCCGGCAAGTGACTGAATGCCGCCCGATTTCTTGGCCGCAAGGATTTCGGCTATGCTGGTGCCACTCTTGATCTCAGCCACGCCGGTTGTGTCGGCAACCGCCTTCAGTTCGAATTTTGTATTCCCTGGATTGAACCTCTTCTGCTGCAGAATCTCAAGAAGAGAAAGACCGACCTGACCGAGACCGAGAAGCACCAATTTCATACTCGGCCTCCTATTTTTTCTTGCCAGTGAGAATCATCTGAAGCTCACCGGCTGACCTGATAATGACGGTATCAGGCGCTTCTGCCTCGTCTATGTCCTTCAGGCCGTTTCCCGTCGTGACACAGACGACTGTCTCTTCTTTCCTGATTGCACCCTGCTTCTTCAGCTTGATCGCGGCAGCAACTGTGGATGCGCTCGCGAGCTCGACAAGGGACCCTTCCTTCCCTGCGACAAGTTCCCTTGCCTTCACGATCTCTCTGTCATCCACAGTTACAGCCAGGCCGTTTGAATCCCTTATCGCCTTCATGGCCCTTTTCCAGTTGGCGGGCCTGCCTATCCTGATAGCCGTGGCAATTGTCTCCGGCTTGTCTACAGGTATCAGTGTGGAGCTGCCCTCATTGAACGAGCTTGCCAATGGAGAGGCGCCCTCGGCCTGGACTGCGACGAGTCTCGGCAGCGACGTGACTGCGCCAATAGATCTGAATTCGTTGAAGCCCTTCCAGTAGGCCGTCAGGTTTCCCCCGTTGCCTACTGGAATGAGAAGCCAGTCGGGAGCAGAGCTGAGCTGATCGCAAACTTCGAACGCACCAGTCTTCTGCCCTTCTATCCGGTACGGGTTTATGGAATTCATTATGGCTGGTCCGCCGCTCCCTGACATTTCCCTGACAATGTCGAGCGCCGCGTCGAAATTGCCTTCG
This sequence comes from Thermoplasmata archaeon, assembly GCA_021811925.1. Taxonomy (GTDB): domain Archaea; phylum Thermoplasmatota; class Thermoplasmata; order Sysuiplasmatales; family Sysuiplasmataceae; genus JAJZXY01. The sequence goes on from JAKAPY010000010.1 coordinate 15,261, forward strand.
ACCTCAAGCACCATGGCGCCATAGATGGCTGACTGTTTCAGCTTCGCCCTGGTCACTTTTCCTTTGGGGACGATCACAAAAGCTTTCATCCCGGCCTTCGCACTGTATGCCGCCATTGATGCAGCCGTGTTTCCAGTGGAAGCGCATATGGAGGAAGTGTATCCTGCAGACCTTGCAAGTGTCATGGCAACGCTCATGCCTCTGTCCTTGAACGAGCCGGTGGGATTTCGCCCTTCGTTCTTGATGAAAAGTTCATCAATGCCGACTGCTCCCGCGAGACCATCCGAATACTGCAGCGGTGTCCCGCCTTCGGAAAGGGACACAATGCCGCCTTCATCTATCCCGGGCAGAAGTGAAGCGTATCTCCAGAGTGTGAATTCCTGTGGCGGTGGAAGGAGGCCGCTGACGGTTGGCGCCTTTTCCATCACCCATTCTGTCAGATCACCGCAACTCTGGCAAAAAGGGGAGGATGACGGATCCCCAGAATTGATCGCTCCGCAGTTTATGCACCTGAAATTCATCCTTAACCTTTTCGAGATTGCGATGCGTACCTTCTCTTTAAATCATTCGGAACTTGCCCTGCACAATTGGAATGAATTATTCTAAGATTAAATATGTAGAGAAACTATCTCTAACAACCACAGGAATGATAAACATGGCTAAACTAACGTGGCTAGGGCATTCGGCATTTCTTCTTGAAGCGAAGGACAGAGTCCTGTTTGATCCCTTCCTTACTGGAAATCCTGTCGCAAAGTCAAAACCATCCGAAGTAAAGGCTAACATTGTGCTCGTCAGTCATGGGCACGGGGACCATGTGGGCGACACCGTCGACATTGCAAAGAACAACAAGGCAACGGTTGCCGCCATATACGAACTTGCAACAAGGTTCGAATCGAAAGGGGCAAAGGCGGATCCGCTCAACATAGGAGGAGGCGCGAAAATAGCTGACACGCATGTGAAGATGGTCAACGCACTGCACTCCTCGGACATATTCGAGGGAGACAACCTCCAGGCGGGAGGCAGCCCGGCCGGATTTGTGGTTGACAGCGGTGTGACGCTGTATCATGCTGGAGACACAGGGTATTTCGGCGACATGGGCTGGATAGGCGAATTTCACAAGCCCAAGGTTGCGCTGCTTCCCATAGGCGACAGGTTCACGATGGGTGTAAGGGAGGCCGCGTACGCAGCGAGCGTAATACAGCCCGAACTCGTCATACCCATGCACTTCAACACTTTCCCGCTGATAGAGCAGAATGGTGACAAGTTCAAGGAAGAAGTGTCTAAACAGTCGGGCGGAAAAGTCAAAGCAAGGATTATGAAAGTGGGAGAAACTATAGAGATCTGACGGTAGCAGATGCCACAGAACGGTTCCAAGAAGGCCGACAAAAAGGATGCTAAGCCACCTGTCGGCTTCGCGCAGGCCATAGCAAACACGGCCTACAATGCATACGAGAAGAGACTTCTTGCCGAGGTGAAGCAGCTCCCGATCCCGAAGCATGTTGCAGTCATAATGGACGGCAACAGGAGATACGCAAAAGAAATGGGGATGATGGTGCAGGAGGGCCATCTGGAGGGAAAGGACAAACTGGAGCAGGTCCTCGACTGGTGTCTCCTGCTAGACATAAGGGTTCTGACCGTCTATGCGTTTTCAACCGAGAATATCAAGAGGAACAGGGAAGAAGTTGCCACCCTCATGGACATGTTCGAGGAGAACTTCAGGAAGGTCGGTGACGACGAGCGTGTTCACAAGCATGGAATAAGGATAAGGGCGATAGGGCAGATCGAAACACTCCCGCGCAAAGTGAGGGACGCGATCGAATACGCCGAGCAGAAGACGAAGGATTACAAGAACTACACCTACAACATTGCTGTTGCATATGGCGGGAGGCAGGAGCTTGTTTCCGCGATCAAGAAGATTGCGGGCTCAGTCAGAAATGGAGACACCAGGCTCGAGGACATAGATGAGGAACTTGTTTCCAAATACCTGTACACCGACGGCCTCCCCGACCCCGACCTTGTCCTGAGGACATCGGGGGAGGAGCGCATATCCAACTTCCTGCTCTGGCAGGCGGCCTATTCTGAACTCTATTTCAGCGATGTCTACTGGCCCACATTCAGCTTCCTTGACTTCCTGAGAGCCATACGCTCGTACCAGCTCAGGCAGAGGAGGTACGGTTCGTGAAGCCGGCGGCGAGCTCCTTGAGTCTTGCACCGTAGAAGAGGTACTCCTGCGCGTAACCGGCATACCGCCCAAAATGGGATCGCGACCACTCCCTGACCTTCTTGTCCGTCATTTTCTGGCCGTTGAAGTAGAGTATTTCTATGCCTCGTCTCACCCACCTGTCCACCGGGAACGCCTCAAGCTTGTCCATCGCGAAGAGGAGGATGCAGTCGGCAACCTTCGGGCCGATGCCGAAATAAGTGCACAGTTCTGCAAAGGACTCCTCGTATCCCCTCTTCCTGAATCCCAGCAGGTCCACTCCCTCATCCCTGATCCTTCTTGCGGCGCTGAGCACGTATTTTGCACGAAAGCCCAGCTTCATTGAACGAAGCTCCTCTTCCCCTGCACCTGCGAGCGCATCCACCGAAGGGAATGTGTAGAAACGCCTGCCGTCGAAGTCCATGGGATGGCCGTATCTTACTGACATCCTCTCCACATCGCCCTTGATGCGCGGTATGTTTGAGTTTATTGAGCAGAGGTATGAAATGAGGCATTCCCACGGGTCCTGTCTTATCAGCCTCAGTCCGTAGTGGCTCCTGATTGCCTTCCTTATAATCCTGTCCTCCGAAAGCTCCCTCAGGATATCGGGCACCTTGTCATCGAACCTGAAGACATCACCAACAAGCTCGAGGGTGGGGAAGTAGCCCACATCGGGGTGTACGGCGGCGTGCAGATTACTGCCCGATTGTCTCAATCTGAGAACCCTTTCACCAATGACGCAGTAGTAGTGTTCTCCTTCACGAATCCACCGGAAGGCCTGTCCACATTCAGTGCTCTGCTCGAGGTCAAAGGGCTGAGAAAGACGAACGGTCACCTCGCGAACGGGAGGGTGGTCTTCATCCCCCTTCCGCTTCCTGTCGTGGAAGTCTGCCTTCATCGGGCAGCTTAAGGAGACGGAATAGTTATTTCTTTTGAAACAATCCCAGTAACTGTCTGAGTGAGTCTGGCTGTAGGCCCTGCAGCGGCAACAGGGCAAAAGGAAGTGCATCCCGTGCAGAAAGTGTGTGTAATTGGTAGTGCGATGTCAAAGTTCGGCAAGATGAATGAGAGCAGCAGGGAATCTATCGCGGCGACTTCGATGAAGGCAATCGAGGATGCGGGCATAAGCCCCGGGGAGATTGATGCTTCATTCTATTCGAATGCGTTCGGCGTAACAGAAAGCCAGCTGCACATAGGTCCGCTCATAAACAGCGCCATTGGAATCCCTGACAAGCCGTCGCTCTCCGTGGAAAGCGCCTGTTCCAGTTCGAGCGCTGCGCTGAACGAAGCATACGCCCACATAGCAGCAGGGCTGGAGGAAATATGCCTTGTTGCAGGCGGTGAAAAGCTCAGCCATCTGGGAACAATGTCGGCGACCACCTATTTCGCAATGGGTTCGGATTTCAGGTACGAAGCCGCAAATGGAGTCACGTTCCCTGGCCTGTATGCTTCGATGGCCGTGGCGCATATGAAGAAATTCGGCACCACGCAGGACATGTTGGCAAGCGTGGCAATCAAGAACCACGACAATGCCCTAAAGAATCCACTCGCCCACCTGCACAAGAAGCTGACGCGGGAAGCATACATGGAGTCGCCTGTGGTGGCATACCCGTTCCATCTTTACGACTGCTGCCCCTTTTCTGACGGGGCCGCGGCGGTTGTGGTTGCGTCCGAAGAGAGGGCGAGGAAAATCAGGGATGAGGTAGTGGATATCGCGGCGAGCGAAAGGGCAGGAACAACCGCGACTCTCCAGGACAGGGAGGACCTTACGAGCATCGCAGGGGCGGCACTCGCGGGCAGCCGGGCATACAAAGCTGCACACATCGGACCCGAGGATATCGACGTGGCGGAAGTGCACGACTGCTTCACAATTGCGGAGATAATGGCCACCGAGGATTTGCGCTTCTTCGAAAAGGGAGAGGGGGGCCGGGCGGTTCAGGACGGCACCACATGCATTGGCGGCAAACTACCCGTCAACCCTTCCGGCGGCCTGAAGGCAAAGGGACACCCCGTGAGCGCTACGGGAACTGCCCAGATACACGAGCTCTATGAACAGCTCCTGGGAAAGGCAGGGGACAGGCAGGTGGAAGGTGCGGAGATTGGGCTTGCACACAACGTCGGTGCAACAGGCGGATCGTGCAGCGTCCACATTCTGAAGAGGAGAAGGTGATACATTGCAGGAG
>JAKAPY010000163.1 GCA_021811925.1 Thermoplasmata archaeon
CAGCAGGTTCCTCAGAAGCATCGAGGAACTGCTTCCGTACAAGGACATTGATTCTGTCAGGGCAAAAGCGCTCGCTTTCACAGCGGACAGGGCTGCCCACACCAAGGTCATAAAGGAATGGCTCAGGTCGGGCAGGCATGTCATATGCGACAGATATTTTATGTCCACGATCGCCTATCAGGGCGCAGAGTCTGGATACGCGAGGGGCAAAATGATCGACTGGATAAGGTGTCTGAACGAGCCTTTCCGTTCGTTGCCGCACGCGATCATATACATGGACAGTGATCCAGGCATTGCAGTCTCGCGAATAACAGGCAGGGACTCAAGACTGAAGGCATTTGAAAAGGCAGCCTTTCTCAAGAAGGTCCGGATTAATTATTCGGCCGAGATGAAACTGTACACTGGTCGGAAATTCAATGTACGAGCGGATGCCGAATTATCAAGACTCAAGGAAGAAGCAGTTGGTATCGTGGAAGGCGTGATAGGGAGTCGATGAGCAATGCATCCTGCGCAGAGATTGATGTCAATTGTAGACAACAGGCTGAACAGCAGCAGGGTGATACTGTGCATTTCAGGCAGTATAGCTGCAATCGAATGCGTCAAGCTGGCCCGTCAGCTGATCAGGCATGGCGCCGAGGTAATCCCTGTCATGACCGAGGCGGCAACAAGGATTGTCACCCCAGAAGCCATCAGGTTTGCATGCGGCATTGGGCCCATTACTGAACTGACCGGCGACGTCGAGCATCTCACCGTCTTCAGCGAGCCAAGGAAGACGGTCGTGCTTGTAGCTCCTGCAACCGCTGATGTGATATCAAAGATATCGGTTGCTATAGCCGATGACGCACTCACGACAGTGTGCCTGAATGCCCTTGGCCTCGGTGTGCCGCTTCTTATATCACCCGCTATGGGAAAGTCGATGCTCGCCAACCCTTTTCTTGTCAGGAATATGGAGAGACTGAGGAGGCAGGGAGTGATGGTTCTTCCCACCGTCATAGAGGAAGGCGAGGCAAAAATGATTGACAGTGCGACCATTGTGGAGCATGTGGCCCGCCTGCTCTCCAGGGGTATGCTCAAGGGGAGGCAGGTGCTTGTAGTAGGCGGTTCAAGTGAAGAGGCGATTGATGATTTCAGGCTTGTCTCAAGCAGGAGTTCGGGACGGACAGCCCTCGAGATAGCCTCCGTCGCATTTGAGGAAAAGGCAAATGTCCAATTCTGGTGCGGAAGGATCACGGCCGAACTGCCATGCTTCATCAAGTGCACCCCCTTTGAAAGCGTGACGGGGCTGATCGAAAGGCTCAGGGGTAGGAAATTTGACATAGTGATCGTTCCGGCGTCCCTTGCCGACTTCATTCCGCCGAAGACGAAGGGGAAGATTTCCTCGTCGAAAGGTGGTTTCAGTCTAGACATGAGACCGGCGCCAAAATTCATAGAAGCGGTCAGGGGAAAATGCAAAGTGCTTGTTGCGTTCAAGGCCGAAGTGGGTGAAGACAGCCAAATTATTGCCAGGGCAACCAAAAGGCTCAAGGAGACTGGTGCCGACATCATTGTGGCAAACAACATATCCGAGGTCAGCGCGGACGGGACCAGGGCCCACATTATAACAAAAGAAGGGGTGGAGACGTACAAGGGCGGAAAACGCGGACTTGCGGAAGCGATAGTCGGAAAGATTGTCTCTGTTTCAAAATAAACACTTGTGGCAGCTCTCACCTGCCAAGCGTGAATTTCTTGTAATCGTCACCGACGTCGAACAGCCCGGTCCTGGCTCCCGCGTCAATCCAGCCATATGCGTAGTTGAGGCAGGCAAACGCATCCACCTTCCTGCCTTCGTTGATGAAATGCTTTGCATCGCTGCAGTAGTCCTCGGCCATCCTCAGCATGTCCCGGGCCACTGCATGCAGCGTCCCCCTTGACGAAACTGCAATCTTCAGTTTTCCAAGGGCCTCCTCGGTCAGCTTCAGGTACTTCTGGAGCCTGTCATCTGTGACAATCTCATCCATTTACTTCCTCCATGAAGTGCCGACGCTTTCGCCCCCGTGGCGAGTCAGCCTCTTCCTCACATCCACCAGCAGTGGAACGGGAAGGCCGCCGCCGATTGCTATTGCAACGCCTGTCTGCAGCCTTGGTATTTCCTGTAGCATCTCCGCTGTCATGCCCTCCACAGAGGAAGCAACAGCCTTGATGTCATTGACGTTTGTGAGCTTCAGGATGAACTGCGTGTTGCACTGACTGAGCACATTCTTGTCCACCTTCGCAGCCCTCTGTGTAATGACCAGGATCCATAATCCGAACTTCCTTCCCTCCGCGGCTATTGTCCTTATAATCCTGCTCGACTCCGTCTTCCCCTGCTGCGGACAGAAGTTGTGTGCCTCCTCGAGTACGACCAGGAGGGGCGGGATCTTTCCCCTCTTCCTCTGCTCAAACAGGGCGGTGAGAAGCCTTCTTGCGAACAATCCCTGCACTTCCGGAGTCGCTCCCTTGAAGTTTATTATAGTTGTTTTTCCGGGGTTGGCAATCTGATCCGTCCGCGTCCCGTGTTCGGAAAAAATATTCATTGCAGATATCGCTCCCAGCTCCTTCCTCAGCTGAGACAGCAGCGGGTTGTCGTCCTCCTCCATTTCCGTTATTATGTCCTGAATGACATAATCCTGACCCTTTTCCTTCACCCTCCCAAGACAGACGGTCAGGGCCGAAAGCGCCCCCTTGTTTTCAGCCATGCTTGTCAGTGAAAGAAGCTCGGATGCACTGAAGTTTGAGCATGTGAAGCGCAATGGCTGTGCTTGTGCATTGACTTCCACATCGGTTGCAAATTCTATCACTTCAGTGGCAAACGCACTTTTCTGGCCCGAGCCTCCCTCCGCATACCTCAGTGAACCGTATTCGCCGTGCGGGTCGAGCACCAGTGTTGTGACTGAATGCTTAAGCATTTCCTCCATCAGGACGCCGGCCAGGTAGCTTTTCCCTCCCCCCGTCTTTGCAACAATGGAAATGTGTTTCTGCACCATTGCCTCGATGTCCATCTGCACAGGGAGGGCCCTTCCGTGCAGCGTTCCTATCCGCGCCCCGTTCGCTTCGCTGGAAAGACCAAGCACAGAGGATATTGTCTCGTCCGTCGCTCTGTAGACCCTGGAGCCTGCAGCAACTGGTTGCTTTGGTGACGCTATTCCGCCTTTACCATCGGCGTATCCAACGATGGTCGCCTGTGCAATCTCCTCTTCGCTGAACGCGACGCTCTCTCCCATTGCCACTTTTTTGGCCCCTTCGCTCGTCAGATCTGTCTCGAGCCTTACCTCGTCCACCCTGCCAAGAAGCCAACCATACGCGCCGTGATGAACCTGAACATATTCGTTCCTCTCTACCGATGCGGTGACGGCAAACCTGAACTCGTAGCTTCCAACCGGACCGAACACGATGCCGAGGAATTCAATGTCGTCAGCCTGATAGCCCGCGAAATTCGCAGAGTCATTCATTTGAAGTGCATCCCGTAAAGAGAATGTATAAGGTTGCTGTTAAGTGTTTTGTCAGAATCTGCTCCATTTTCCCTCATCAGCTCCGCTCAAACAACCGGCGCCACGTGATTTGGCGTAAGCGTTTGCCGGGCGCCAAATGAATCGGGGCACAGGATAACGCATATATACTGGTCGAAACTATGGTACTTTTACTGAACGGATTACCGGCGAGATTGAGAGCTGGCTACACGCCTGCTGTGAAACAAGTCTGTTCGTGACCGTTCACATTCGTGGGGAGTCGAGAACCCCGGCCAGCCGTGATCTCTCGATTCTGACGTTGTTGTTGAATGTGAGTGTCTCTATGCCAATTCACTAAAAATTAAAAATATTAGTGCCCAACCACCTAGTGTTAGTGTGGTAGATTCCGGTCGATCCTGCCGGCGGGCACCGCTATTGGAATCCGATTAAGACATGCGAGTCGAGAGGGGTAAGCCCTCGGCGCACGGCTCAGTAACACGCGGATAACCTGCCCTCTGGAGGGGGATAATCTCGGGAAACTGAGAATAATACCCCATAGTTCTGTGATGCTGGAATGCTTTCAGAGCGAAAACTCCGGTGCCAGAGGATGGGTCTGCGGCCTATCAGGTAGTAGTGGGTGTAACGAACCCACTAGCCTACGACGGGTATGGGCCTCGGGAGAGGAAGCCCAGAGATGGACTCTGAG
>JAKAPY010000164.1 GCA_021811925.1 Thermoplasmata archaeon
CACAACTTTGACAGGTTGGCTGAAAAATATCATGTGGTTGCATTCGACAAGCTTGGTATGGGATTCACTGACAATCCGCCTGAAAAGGGTCCATTCACCACAGCTGCCACGACAAAACATGCCTATGACTTCCTGAAAAGCCTGAACCTTGACAAGGTCCATATTGTCTCGCATTCTAGGGGTGGCCTCACCGCAATAAGGCTCGCGCTCGAATATCCGGATTTTGTGCGGAGCATGACGCTTATCGACTCCGGTTCGGTGGCACCGGACAATCCGCCTCGTGTCGTTGACTTTTACAAGGATCTTGAAAACAGCATCAAAGATCTGCCTACGAGAGAAGCGATAGTATCCCGGACCATAGGAAATTCCTACTCCAAGGACCACATAACGGATCTCTGGATAGATGACCTGGTCGAGGCGTACAACCTGCCAAAGTCAATTGAGGCAAAGAAGAGAACAAGCGGGCTAGGGTCGCTGGATACGATGCCGGACACACGTGAACAGCGCGCAGACACAAACAAACGAGTAGCGGCGGGAAAGTTGAAGGCGCCCACTCTTCTTTTCTGGGGCTACAACGATCCGTCTGCACTGGTAGAAAGAGGAATAAACCTTTACAGGCAGATGTGTGAAACAGTGCCCAGGGTCGAGATGCATGTCTTCAATCACGCGGGGCACTATTCATTCAGGGAGCATCCGGTGGCATTCAATGAAACGCTTCTGGGATTCCTGAAGTCTGTAAAGTAGGCGCAACCCGGACGGCGCAAACGGACGCCGGTAAATCTCTTGCCAAATCTTTTACATTCATTCCGGGCTGTCACCCGATATGTCGATTCGTATTGAGGGTTGATTGGAGTTGCAGACGGCGATGGTTAACAGGGAAACAGGAATGAGCCGCTGTGAAATATCGCAATGATGAACAGGCCGCCGATAGAAGAGAATTCGATATCGTATCAGGACATCTTCGGAATAGAACCGAGAATAGATTCTTTCCCCGGCATCTGCTGATGCCCATGAACTTGCTGAAAGTGTGAAGGGACTTGCGCCAGAAATCGGGAATATTGCTGCAGGCATATTCCTCATGAAGATAGTCAAACTGCGGGACCATGGCATCATCAAATGAGAATGCGGAAAGAAACTGCATGAAGGGAAATGCACGGAGTGCATATCGATCTTTGTCTGCGTGAAATTCATGCAACCTGTTTGATGCGCATAATTCCGGCGCTCCTGCAGGCAGATTCGACCCCTCCTGAGTAAATGGGGCGCATGTGAGGAAGGAAAGCCGGGTAGCACAATGCGGGTCGGCAAGAGGACCTGTCAAATTCAATCAGGCATTCTTCTCATAAACCAGAATCGTGCCCTGCGGGTTGAAGCCGGAGGAGGCATATAGTCTCCCGGCAGGGATATTGGACCCTGAGTTGTAGACTAGCGCCTTTTCCATGCCAAACAACCTCATCCTGAAAACTGCTTCCAGTGTAATTGCCTTCGCTATTCCAGTCCTCCTGTAGCCGGGCTCTACCTGAAGCGGTTCTATCTCACCTATCCTGTTAACTTTGTCCGGCCAGCAGATGCAGGATCCGGCAATGCGGCCGCCATCCGAGACAACCGTCGGATTCAGTTCCTTCGCATATCCCGGGAGCCTTGTCACCCTGCGATGCGCTTCGACTGAGTAGGTGCTGCCAGTGCCCCAGGCGCTTCTGTGCATTCGAACGTATTCATCGAGCATGTCATCACCTGGTCCGTCCATGAATGAGAATCCTTCTGGCAAAACAGGTTCCTGGCCGTGAAGGTCTGTGTTTCGTTCCATTGCGGTGAAGAAATTGCCGCTTCTCTTGAACCCGCTCTGCTCCAGAAGGCGTATTCTCTCTTCATTGTCCTCCCTGACCTGCGTCTGCAGCGGATCGTGCGGGTGGGAGAGACGGGCTCTTTTCTCGGCCCATTGCAGCAGTGCTGCATCGTTGTCGGGAGTCGAATCCGGTAATGTTCTGAATGTCAGGAACGTCCCCTCGATCATGCCAAACCCTGCAATGGCATTCCTCTCGATAAGAAAACACGCGTTCTCCATCGGGTCAGCTTCAGGGTTTCTCATGGCCCAGAGCAAGTCCCCTATGTGTTCGAAATCGCCATGGGGGTTGATTTTCCTGCAATTCTGAAGAAATTGCAGCAGCTTCTGCATGTCGTCGCCGGAACTGCATGGTCTCAACATCAGCTCGCCTATAATGAGTCGCCATGACTGCACTTCTGCTTTCCATCTCCAGGTATGAGGCGCATCTCAGTTATCTTCTGGCCAGGGCTGTGGGACAGTTTCTCCACAACTCCTGTGAGAGCAAATCCCCTGCTTCTGTAAAGTTCCACAGCCGTTGTCTGGACCGGATTGACATCGAGCAGAATGTCGCCCTGCACTTTCCGAGACTTGACCCATGATATTGCCGTATCGACAAGTTTCGAGCCTATGTGCTTTCCTCGAAATGAAGGCTCGACCCATACACCCCACATGTGGAAAATCTGGTCGTCAAAGAAGATGCCAGCCGTTCCGACAAACATGTCGGCGGAAACGGCGACCCAGACGCCATCGTTGACGGAAGTGGCATATTTCTTTGCCCTCTCAATCCACAGTTCATCATCGTACGCCGATTCCTTTGCCAGGGTGCTACCGAAGGCATTTGGATCCGCCTCGAGCGCCCTGAGCCTTATTGCCATGAATCTGGACCACTCGCCTTCGTTCAGGCGGCGCACATTGATTTTCTGATTAGATGATTCATGCGAATCTGGATGTGCAGGCATGCAGACAATCAGGAAATGAGGATATTTGGACCTTGTGAATGCTGCCCTGTTCGATAAATGTGCTGAGCCAGTCCGAAGCCGGACCGGATCTGCAGATAAGGACAAATGTTCCTGATGCACGGACGGAACAGCTGACGAAACTGAGCGCCTGCCTCGTTCCTGCCGAATACATCTTTGACAGCCTGTCGCGGGTGAGTATACGTGCAACCAGTGAGTCCGTCGGTCTACCATCCATTATCATTGCCGATGCCACAGGTTATCCCGATTCAGAATATGTGAGCCTGGCGATATCAGGCAAAGGCAAGAGCCATTTCATCGGTTCCCTTCAGCTGCAATTTCAACTGCGAACAAGGCCGACGTAACCGCAAGGCCCGCCACTATGTCTTCCCCTACCCTTGACTCCTGCAGACCTTCCACCATAACTTCCTTGCCATATCACCAGCACCAAACTCTGCCCCGCCTCCGGGAAAACGTGCCTGTAATTTGATCAACAAATATGCGTCAAAGAGAATGTTTGCTCACACATGCTTGGCAGGAGACTTTTCCAGTCTTTCGGTCGGCAACAAATTATGCTCAGAATCCGTCTCCGGCAGAGCAGAAGAAATCCTCCCTCGCGGTGCCAAATTCGGCAATTGCTTCCGACTCTTCCATATCCTTCCCGAGTCCCTTGCCCATCAGCACCTTCCACTGCACTGGAAAAAGTGAGTACCCCCTGCTGAGGAAGAAATCGGTTGTACCGGCAGTCAGCACATCCCGGAACATTGCAACACCTCCCTTCTTCACCCTTGACTCTACGGCATCTAGAATTTCTGCTCTCGAATGACCTGGAAGGATGACAAGTTCTCTGCACCTGAGAATAGAGCCGCTCTTTTCTGCATACATGTAGCCCGCGTTCCCGTTTCCGTTTTTTATGAGTTGGAAGTTTTTCAGAGCGACTTTCCCTGTTTGGACCAGCACCGGATCCAGTCCGGGCGATCTGTGGACAAATCCTGTTCCTCCCTTTGAGTAGGCGGAATGCATGTCGTTGAGAAGGTGAATATCTGATTTCCTGGCCGTGGAGAAAGTGTATTGTGTGTTTCCTTCCGCCGTGAGGTTATCCTTGAATGCCAGCGGGCTGCTGAAAATATCCCTGTACCCGAGGGAAAGGTACAGGTCGTGTGCATGCCATGACGAATTTGTCCAGAGCAGCGAATGGGTGATGCCTTCTTCTCTTTCCCTCTCGTGTACCTCTTCTATGATACGCCTTGCTACCCCCTTCTTGGACTTGTCTGCCCTTGTCGCGATTCCAGCAAGGCCGGAGACCTTTCTGTTTCCCAGGCCAGGAAAGGAGTAGTCTATCCTGAAAACAATGGCTTGCCCGATTGTCTCCCCGTCCTAGAAACAGTG
>JAKAPY010000165.1 GCA_021811925.1 Thermoplasmata archaeon
GGAACGGCAGAAACATAGGTTCGATATTCTACACTTCCATACAGTCGGCCCCCGCTTTCATAGAGTCTGAGATGAAGGGCACAAACGTGCCATGCCTCATCCCGTGCGGCATCGACCAGGATCCGCATTTCAGGGTTACCCGCGATGTTGCACCTCTTCTCGGATACTACAAACCAGCACTGATCCACGGTAAAATGCTACCGGGACTTTCTGGCGGCAAGATGTCAAGCAGCGGCCAGGGGGCCATATACACCACGGACAGCGACGAGGAAATCAAGAAGAAGGTAATGAATGCGTTTACAGGCGGAAGGGCAACGGTTGAGGAACAGAGGCGCCTGGGTGCAAACCCGGACATATGCCCTGTGTACCACCACTACGAATTCCTGCTGGAGCCTGATGACGACAAGCTGAAGAAGACATATGCAGACTGCAGGAGCGGCGCACTTCTCTGCGGCGAGTGCAAACTCAATCTCCTCTCCAAGGTTCTGAATTTCATGAGGGCCCACAGGGAAAAGAGGGAAAAGGCAAAGGAAATTGTCTCGGATTTCGTATTCAACGCGAAGGTGATGTGAGTTGGCTGCAAACGTCAAGAGGAGCGCTGAGGAACTCAGCCTGTCTGAGAAGAAGATACTCGCGGCCCTTGCGACGCTCAAGGGAAGGGCGACGCTTGGCCAGATAGCGGATGCTGTCAATTTCAAGGGCCCGGTCCAGCTCATGAATGCACTGAACTGGCTCAAGGCAAAGGGGTACGTTTGGGTTGACGAGAAGGTAATCCGCTGCTACACCCTGAAGGACAGATCTGTGGCAGGGAGCAAGCTTCCTGAGCGGATCATGCTTGAGCTAATAGCCGACAGGGAAATCGGGCTCGACGAGATTGCCACGATGGTCAAAGACAAGTCACTGATTGGAGTCGGGGTGGGCTGGTTGAGGAGGAAGGGCTGGGCTTCGTTGACAGAGTCGAAAAAACTGCAGATTACGGATGCCGGCAGGAAAGCACTGGCTTCCACAGGGGAGGACGAGGTTCTTCTTGGCAGAATGGAACGCGAGGAGGTGGAGGAAAACAGCTCGAACGAGACCGTTCTCAGGGATTTGCTCTCAAGAAGGGATTTCGTGAAGCTTCACGAGCGGATGGTCAGGGAAGTGAGCATGCTTCCCAGGGGAGAAGATGCCGTCCGCCAGGGGCTTAGCCTGGAAGAGGACCTGTCCCAGCTGAGTCCTGAACTGCTGAAGTCGGGCAAGTGGAAGGGATTCAAGCTACGCCCCTACGACCTTGCCGCACCGGTGCAGGCCACGACTGGTGCGCGGCTGCATCCAATTGCAAGGACAATGAAGCAGATTTCTCAGGTGTTCACGGAAATGGGATTTACTGAAATCGAGGACGACTACGTCCAGAACACATTCTGGGACATGGATGTGCTATTCACGCCCCAGGACCATCCTGCCAGGGACATGCAGGACACATTCTATCTTTCGCACCCGAGGGAGTTGCCGATTGACAATGGCCTGTCAAGGAAGGTCAGAAACGTACATCAGACCGGAGGGAACACCGGTTCCTCGGGCTGGAGGTACGAGTGGAGCAGCACCGAGGCAAGGAAAACACTTCTCAGGACGCACACAACAGTTGCCACAATTCGGTATCTCAGGGAGCACCGTAATCCTCCTGTCAAGGCATTCACCGTCGGCAGGATCTTCAGAAGGGAGGCAATGGACGCGACGCACCTGTCGGAATTTTACCAGATTGAGGGCATTCTGATGGAAAAGAAAGCATCCCTCGACATGCTCTGCAACCTCCTGAAGCAGTTTTACAGCAAGATGGGTCTCGACACAATAAGACTCAGGCCAGGATATTTCCCGTATACTGAACCCTCAATGGAGGTCGATGTTCTATACAACGGGAAGTGGATTGAGATGGGCGGTTCCGGGATATTCAGGCCGGAAGTGCTGAGACCCCTTGGCATAAGGGACAGGGTCCTGGCATGGGGGCTGGGCCTGGAGCGGCTGGTAATGCTGCGCCACGGCTTTACCGATATCAGGGACCTTTACATAAGCGACATTTCACAGCTAAGGAAAATGTCATCAGTCTGAACCCTTGACATGGAGCCTGTCAACGCCCTTCAGCTTTGACTCGACCCTGGCTGCTTCGGTAAAGTCGCCTCCCGCCCTCTCCACCCTTGCGAGGAGTGCATAATTGAGCTTCAGCTCGGATACATCGCCCGCTTTTGAAGAAGTCCTGACGGCCCTTGCAGTTTCACGCTCGGCGGACACGATGTCTCCCTCCATGAAATATGACATCGCGCACAGCCTGTGATACAGCGATTTCTCCCTGTCTGTTTTCACATGCTCCCTGAATTCCTCAATCTCAGTCTTTTTTGGCGTTCTGCCGCTGTATTCCACATCTGCAAGACGGGAGATAAGGCGTATCTCAGGGGTGCTGGATTTCAACCTGCTCAGCATGGAAATCGCATCCTCCTGCCTTCTCAGCTGCAGCATCGCCCTCGCCGTCAGCATAAGCAGGGGGTCTCCGGGCTCGCTGAGTGAGTTTTCAAGAACAAGAAGAGCATCTGCAATGTCTTCGACTGCCGAAGACTGCAATTCATCCCAATGATAATCCACAAGCCTCGCAGCCTCGGCTATCCTTCCGCTCTCTACAAGGTACTTGAGCCGCATTGGATGCTCCCCGGCGCGCAGGAGGTAGTCTGAAAGCAGGGAGCAGGCAAGTTTCCTTTTGTCTGCATCCGCAATCAGCCTGTCTATTGCGGGTTCGGCATACTCGGAAGCCTCCAGCCTGTTCCCGTTTCTTATCACGTACGGTATTCTGCTCTGCTGCGGCAGGTATTTCATTTCAAGAGGGCCATGGATTCTCAAAGCGCAGAGAAGCGCAATCTCCCTGTCGCCCAGCTCGCCCAGAACCCTGTCGGCAGCGTGCCTTGACGGCCGAGCGATCGCATCCTCCACAATTTCTGCAGACAGCTGCTGTTCGTCGAGTTTCTTGGCCAGTTCTACCCCTGCCGATGTAAGCAGGTAAACATTGATTTCCCGCCTGTTGTTCTTCGTCTTTGCTTTCTGCGAGTAGAAAATACCCTTTTCCGAACCACGTTCAAGCTCGATGGCGGCATGGGGCCTTGTAATGTTCAGCGCGTCTGCAATACCATGCTGTGACAACACTGCGGTAACCGCCTTTCCCCCGTTTCTTTTCAGGCTCCGGTAAATGTGCAGTGCGATTCTTTCCCGTATCTTGGGTTCGACCCTTTCAGTGCTCTTGCTCAACGGCACTGAATCCAGCTGCTGAAATATAAACACTGACGTGCTGCCGGCCGTAGCAGTTTCGGCGGCTTTCGTCTCCATTTATAATCTTTACGAAAGTCCCCGGTGACGAAAGGATTAAAAAAGACCGCCTGTATGTTAAGAATGCCTGAGGTAAAGAGAAATTGGCCAATCCACATGCAGGAGTCAGCGAGATCATAGGACTCCTGGAAGCTGTAAATGATTTTTCCGGTAGCGTGGATGCCTCTGTTCTTGCAGACGATTTTGACCTTGAGCTTGACGAGATCCTTCCAGCCATTGAAGGGGCAGAAATGCTTGGCTTTGTATCCACTCCTGAAGGCGATTTAAAACTGACTGAGAAGGGAAGGACCTTCCTGAAGTCAGATATTCAAGTGAGGAAAGATATCCTGAGGGACCAGATGCTGCGCATTGACAGTGTTTCCAAGCTGATCAAGACTCTGCGCCAGTCCGAGGACCTCAAGATGAGCAAAGAGGAGTTCACAAGATATCTGTCGATGGCAATGAAATCTCTCCACCCCGAAGAGTTGTTTCTTGTTCTCCTGAACTGGGCCAGGTATGCCGAGCTCCTGCGCTACGATTCGGATACGGATGAAGTGTATCTAGTGATGTGATGCAGCGCGCCAGGGACTTCTGCGAGCCGGTTGACAACCGCTTGCGCTCCTGCCTGGATCAGTTCCTGCCTGGATGAAACGCCGCCTGTTATTCCAACCGGACAGATGCCGGCGTTCCTGAATGAAACGATGTCGTCTTCAGAGTCTCCGAGGCCGAAGCATTCGCCTGGCCGCAATCCAGTGCTCTTCAGGGCCATGTCAACGCACGCGGTTGATGGTTTCATGTCCCACTTGACTGCATTTCTCCCTATTACGCAGGCGAAATAT
>JAKAPY010000166.1 GCA_021811925.1 Thermoplasmata archaeon
AGCGCGGCGGGAAGGTACCCCCCTCGCCTTCCGAACGAAAGGCGTGTTATCACCATCTGAGGATAACCGAAAATGGGCCCCATCGAGCTCGCAAGCCCAAGCAGCACAGCAGCTATCAGGTTTGCTATCAATAGCGCCAGAAGAGAGTACGACAGGGGAAGACCAAAGGCGGAAACAGCAAGGTAACCGACCGCGTAGCTTCCGATCGTCACATTTGACGCAAACCAGAGGGTGAACAGCCGGTGTGTGGTACCGTGCCTTTCCTCCTTAGGTATGTGCTCTATTCCGAAAGGCTCGACCTGCATCGTTCTGTTGCCGTAGGTTGGGCTCGTTCCCATTTGTCAACCAGATTTAGGGTTTAGTCGGAAGATCTTAATTACGCTTGCTTATCGCCATCTGCTGCCTGAAAATGCCGTGCCACATGTAGTGGCATGGCTCAATTCCCTGCATCCAGATGTCCCAACTTGAAGCTGAGCATATCCTTTCTGTTTGCCCCTTCTATCATCATGCACCTGTCCTGAATAACAAGTATTCCCTTTTCCGACGCCTTTCTGGCGGCGCCCTCATTTGTTATTCCGAGCTGCATCCAGATGACCATCGGCCTTCCAAACATATCCCTGATGCCTATCGCTTCATCAACAATGGGCGGGACTGACTCCGAGGGCCTGAAAATATTCACTATCTCCAGCTCCCTCTTCAATTCGGCGGGAAGGGAGGAAAGGGAGGGATACGACTTCTCCCCAAGTATCTCGTTGGCAGTCGGGTTGATTGGAATTATCCTGAACCCGTTCTTCTTGAGAAATGCTGCCACCCTGTAGCTATCCTTGCCTTCGTCTTTGGAAAGACCAACTACGGCCACATTTCTGTATTTCTTCAAGACATTGCCAATTTCGTCTGCCTTCATGTTAAACAGCTTCGCCTTCGGGGTAGCAAACCCCTCAACATGTGCTCAAAGCAGGCATTTGGCTATAATCTTTCCTGAAATTCGTGGCGTCATTTCCCGCTCAAGTGCCGGCTGTCAGCCACAGGCGATCGCGGAATTTTACATTGTGGCGTTCAACTGAGACAGAATCAAGGTTTGCAGAAACATATCCCGCACGCATGCCAGGAATGCAATATGTGTCGCCGGGCGAACATCATATGAATGCAGTCTGGTATTCCAAGGGCGGGCATTCAAATGCTGGAAGTTGACAAGGAAACACTTGCAGTGAGCATTGATTTGCTCGCGTCTCCGTCAAGCATCGCAATCATTGGCGCATCTCCCAGCACGGGGAAACTGGGAAACACAATCCTCAGGAGCCTTGTCGAATTCGGATATCATGGGAGATTATTTCCCGTCAACCCGAGGGCAGAGAGCATCCTCGGGCTGAAGTGCTACAAGGATGTTGGCAGTTTGGCCAGAAGCATTGGCGGCCCCCCTGACAGCGTGTATATCACCGTCCCCCCTTCGTCCGTCATGGATTGCATCAGGGAGGCGGCCTCAGCCGGGTCGAAGGCAATAACGGTGCTTAGCTCCGGGCTGGTAGATGACGATTCCATGAAAGGGGATGCGGTTGCCGAGATAGGCGCAATGCACAGAAACAAAGGCCTGCTTCTGCTTGGGCCCAATTGCCTCGGGATACACAACCCCGTTTCCCGCGTTACTTTCAACCACGAACTGCCGGTAAATACGGGACCGGTGGTCTTTCTCTCCCAGAGCGGATCAATGGTGGAACTGTTCCTGCTTTCAATGGGAAGCAGAGGCATAGGGACGCGCCTCGCAGTGAGCACGGGGAATGAAGCGATGCTCACCGTCTCTGATTTCATAGACTATGCCGCTTCCCTGGAAGGGGTACGGGTAATCGCCGCCTACGTTGAGGAGATCAGGGACCCGCTGAAGTTTGTTCGCTCCTGCCGCAGGCTGGGAAGTGACACCATTGTTGTCGTATACAAGGCGGGCCTGACCCGTTCCGGCGGCCAGGCGGCATCCTCCCACACGGGCGCCATGGCGGGCAGCGGTGAAGCTTACTCATCCCTCTTCAGGAAGGGTAATGTTGTATTCGCCAGAAGCTTCGAGGAGATGGTAAGCGTTGTCACGCTCGGCGTCACCGGATTCGGGGCCACGGGCACCAGGGTTGGAGTCATTTCAGCGCCGGGGGGACTCTGCGTCTCTCTTTCAGATGCCCTTGACAGGGCTGGTTTCATCATCCCTGAATTCGGCGTTGAGGTGAAGTCCAGGCTCCACTCGCTCATGCCTGAGGGCTTGACGGTGAGGAATCCGCTTGATCTCACAATGGCCGCCACCACAAACATTAGACTGTACACCGGCAGCATCGGCGCGATAGGGGCCAGCTCGTCTATTGACATGCTCATCGTCGGTGCTCCCACATCCTATTCCACCGGTGAATTTGCGGAAGCAATGAGGGAGGTAATGGAGAGAGTCTCCATGCCGGTGGCTGTCGTCTGGACGGGGGATACGCAGAAGGTCCGAGACGGCATCAAGGCGCTTGGGAAGGCAGGCATAGCTGCATTCAGATCTCCAGAGGCGGCTGCATCAGCACTAGCACTTGTGGTGTCACGCAACAACAGGAGTTCTCTGATGGGCGATATACTGCCACCCAGCCTGATGGAAGATGAGAAGCCGCGCAGGGGCTCAAGATGGCTCTCTCCAGAAGAGACCGCGCGGTTGCTCTCAAGGCACGGGATAGGGAACTATGACAATTTCGTTGTGAGGGACAAAGCGGCGGCAATTGACTACTGCAAGGGGAGCGGCTATCCTGTTGTGCTGAAGCTGAACTCTGAAAAATTAATACACAAGAGCGAGGCAGGAGGCGTGGTCACCGGGATCAATTCCAGAGTGGAGCTTGAGGACGCCATGGACGGGCTGAGGAAGATTGCATCGGAAAGGCTCCATCTCGACGAATATTCATTCACAGTTTCGAGACAGGTTTCAGGCATCGAACTGTTTGTCGGTGCCACCAGGTCTCTTCATGGTACCGTCATCGGTTTCGGGCTAGGGGGCATCATGGTTGAGCTTGTCGGCATGAAGTCGTTTTCCCTCTGCCCCGTAAGCAGGGCGGAGGCTGCCGGGATGATTAAGGAAAGCGGCCTTGAACCGCTCACCCGTGGGTTCAGGGGGTTGAGGCTGGATCATGACTTGCTTGCCGAGCTGATATCGAAAATATCGCGGCTGCTTGCTTCGGAAGAAGCCATCCTGGAGATGGACATCAATCCACTGATTGCCAACGAAGCAGGGTTCTGGCCGGCAGACGTGCGTGTTCTGTACGCCCTGTGACCTCTGCCTACTTCTTCTTTGCCTTCAATCTTCTTTCGAGCGCTTCCACAGCATGCCTGAGTTCCCTTATGTCCCCCTTGATCTCTTCAATTTCCCTTGTTGCCGTCCTGATCTCCTCGGGCTTGCTCAGCGCCTTCCTGACTGCAGAAACCGATTCCAGCGCTTCGCGCTTGAGCCTTCCGTCTCTTTCCCTATCGGCATGTGAGCTGAGCACTTGAATTGCATCCGCGTTCTCGGTGAGAGCGCAAGCCTCTATGACACCGGAGCGGTAGACTATGTTATCATCTCTCAGCTGGCCGTATATGAACTGCCTTGTTCTCTCGTCTTCCTTCCCCAGCCTTGCAATTGATTTTATCGCGACGGCCCTGACCCGCGGTTTGTATCTCTTCGACAGGAACTCCTTGAGCTTCTCTATGTCCGAAGCAGAACCAGATTCACTGTAGCCCACAAGCGCAGCCCGTCTCACCACATCCATGTGGGATGGCATCAGCAGTGCCCTGGAAAGAACACCCTCGGGCCCGTAGTCATGGAGCCTGGAAAGGGAAGTAACGGCCTCTGCCTGAACAGCATAGCTCTCGTCTTCGAGGAACTCCTCAAGTCGGTGTGCCGTCTTTCCGTCCCTGTAGTAGCCAATGGCCCTGGCAACCACTTTTCTTGCCCTTGAATCTGGCACTTTCGCTGAAAGGAGCGCTTCAAGCGCATCTGTCCTGTTTATCCTGCCCAGGGCCTCTGCACACTCGGCGTGAACTCCCCAGAAATTCTCTGCCGCAAGCTGTTTTACGAGCGCTTTGACCACATCAGCCCTCGGCTTCTTCGCAACCTCCCTTGCCGCCTGCACCTTCTCAAACGGAGTTCCCTCGGCAAGCTGTGCAAGCGAATC
>JAKAPY010000011.1 GCA_021811925.1 Thermoplasmata archaeon
ACAGGAATGAAGCTTCCGCATTACTCATGGACAATTTCGGGCTTGATGTGGATGCGCACCACCACGAGGTTGCCACCGCCGGGCAGTGCGAGCTGAACTTACATTACGACGAGCTTGTGCCTACAGCAGACAGTGTTGTCACAATGAAGTACGTATTGAAGAATGTCGCCAAGAAAATGGGAAAGGTGTGCACCTGGATGCCAAAACCCGTCTTCGGCGACAATGCGTCAGGCATGCACGTCCACCAGAGCATATGGAGTTCGGGCAAGAATGCATTCTACGACAGGGATGATGAGTACGCAGAGCTCAGCCAGGCAGGACGCTACTACATCGGTGGCCTGATGGAGCATGCCAGGGCACTCTGCGCGATAACGAACCCCACAACCAACTCATACAGAAGGCTCGTGCCGGGATACGAGGCCCCTGTGTTCATAGCTTGGAGCAAGCGCAACAGGTCCGCAAACATCAGAATACCGATGTATGAAAGAGGAGAGGAGAAGAGCAAGAGGCTCGAATACAGAACACCGGACCCAAGCTCAAACATATATCTTGCAGAGGCTGCAATGCTGTCCGCCGGCATCGATGGCATCAAGAAGAAGATTGATCCGGGAAACCCTGTAGACAGGGACATCTACAAGCTCTCAGAGATAGACAGGAAGGAACTCGGAATAAGGGAGCTGCCCGGGAGCCTGAAGGAGAGCATCGAGGAACTTGAGGCAGATCATGATTTCCTTCTACCCGTGTTCACGAAGGACCTTCTTGAGCGTCACATAGAACTCAAGAGAGAGGAATTCCTGAATGTTTCACTGAGGACGACACCTTACGAGGTCTACAGGTACATGGACATCTGATTGCCTGGCTCATTTTGCCACGGTTGTCGGATAGAAGTGTTATAAACGAGCCTGAACATCAACAACCGTGTACCGCCGGGAGAGCATTGAGGCCAAGAGAATAGCAAGGGACAGGATAGAGAACCTCTTCGAAATGGCCGAGAAGCTCACAAAGGAAGGGGAGACCGACCTCAGCAGGCGATATATCTCCCTTGCAAGAAGAATAGGCATGAAGGTTGATATATCGATTGGGCACAGGATGGAGTACTGCAGAAAATGCAACACTTATATGCTGCCCACACGGACCTGCAGGGTGAGGCTGTCACGTGGCAGAAAGGTGATTGTATGCCTCGCCTGCGGAAACACATCAAGATTCCCATATGGGAAAAGCAGGAAGGGCGGGGATTAAACGGCAGCAGAAAAGGATGACAGGAGAAAGGCCGAATCACTGAAGCCAACGGTGCAGGTTGGCAAGAACGGGGTAACTGAAAGCGTCAGGAAAGAGTTGCTGGATCAGTTAAAGAAGAATGGAATGGTAAAGATCAAGTTCAACGTCTCGAAGGAGGAGATTGACCTTTTTCAGAAGAGCATTGAGGAACACGCAATTCTCGTCATGAAGATAGGAAGGACGCTTGTTTTCAAGAAAAAAGGGAAGTGAACGAGCTTGCTCGATGCAAAAGTCATCAGGGAGAAAGGCGAGCTTGTGAGGCAGGCGCTCATCAGCAGGAACAGAGACACCTCCATTCTCGACAGTTTTCAGGAGCTCGACGCAAAGTGGAAGAAGATGGTCGATGAGAGGAACACACTGAACAGGAAAAGGAATGAGATTGCGATAGAGGTGTCAAGGCTTTCAGGCAAAGAGAAGGAAGGCGCTCTTGGGAAGGCAACGGGAATGGCTGTCAGTCTCAAGAACGTTGAAGCAGGCATAGGAGAAATTGAAAGGCAGAGAGAGGAGCTGCTGCTGTACTTTCCGAACATACCGAATGACAGGACGCCGGCGGGGAGGAGCGAGGATGACAATGTAGTGACAGAAACACCTTCTCCGCCGAAGGACCTTGGCTTTGCGCCAAAGACACACTATGACCTTTGCGGCGAACTTGGACTGCTGGATCTGAAAAGGGGAGCAAAGATATCTGGAAGCGGCTTCTATGTTCTCAAAGGGGACGGCGCAAGGCTCGAGAGGGCGCTGATCGGCTACATGCTCGACGTCCACAGGAAGCAGGGATACATTGAGGTGCAGGTGCCAGTGATTGTGAGGTCGAAGTGCGCCATAGGGACTGGACAGCTGCCGGAGAAGAGGGACGACATGTACTGGGTCCAGGGAGAGGACATGCTGCTCAACCCGACTGCTGAAGTGCCCTTGACGAACCTTCTGGGCGAGGAGATACTTTCAAAGGAAGATCTGCCGATCTGCTACACCGCATACCTCCCGTCATTCAGGAAAGAGGCAGGCAGGCATGTGGATCTCAAGGGGATCGGGAGAGTTCATGAGTTTAACAAGGTTGAGCTTGTCAAGATAGTGGAGCCTGACACTGTCCAGCAGGAGCTGCAGAAGCTGCTTGCTGATGCGGAGGATATAGTGAAGGGACTCGGCCTCCCTTACAGGATCAAACATCTTTGCACAGCTGATCTGGGGTTCGCGAATGAGGAAACGTATGATATTGAGGTATTTGCGCCAGGCGTCGGAAACTGGCTCGAGGTTTCGTCATGCAGCTCCTTCTCAGACTTCCAGGCGAGGAGGGCCCACATAAAGTACAGGAAGGAACCGCACCTGAAGAGCGAATTTGTTGCAACCCTCAACGGGTCCGGGCTTGCCCTCCCAAGGACATTCATCGGTGTGGTTGAAAACTACCAGCGGAGGGATGGCACGATAACTGTCCCGGCGGTTCTCAGGCCATACATGGGGGGAGATTCGGTGATTGGGGCGGTGAAGCACCCGAGGTAGGTGCCTGCTACGGAAGTCGGGAATTTGTTCAATAGTTTAATATTTACGTAACTGCTTTTAACCATGTTTGATGAACGAAGTTGCCGACATAGTGGCTTGCCCTGTTTGCGGAACGGAGGTATCGCTTACAGACACGCGTTGCCCCAAGTGCAATGCTGAATTCGCCCCCGGTGTCATGGATGAGCCGCTTGATACATCGATGACGGCCAGGAAGAAGGAAAGAAAGTCTGGCAGTGAATCTGGCAACAGGGTGCTTCCATCGACTCAGGCAGTTGTCCTTGCCGTGACGTACACTGTCGGCTACGGTTCGATAATTGCCGCGAACTATGTCTCCAGCGGAGGCATTGTGAACCAGATGTACGAGCTGGTCCTACTTGCGATTGGGGGCCTGACACTTGCCGTGTCTGTTGCATCCGCGCTGCTCATGGGCAGGTTTGGAGGAATCCAGGCCTCAAGGGTCTCATTTGCGCTCGTTGCAACCTTCGTGCTTCTGATACCGCCGCTTGTCTTCATTTTCAGATGGTAAAGCAGGCCTGTCAGAATTCATTCCTCGGTGCTGGATGAAGGAGGACCGTAGATCTTTTCACCTATTATCTTGTCCTTCATCGATTTTCTGGCCCTGATTCTAGTGAACTGGTAAACCATGCCAACGACGATGACAACGACCGATATGATCGTGCCAGAGGTGCCGAAATTGAGATATGTGAGGCCGTAGTCCACCATAATGCCACCGGCAACTGCAGTGATGACCGCCACGATGTCTGTGAAGAAGATTATCGAAAGCATGAAGACCGCGAAGCCTGCAATGAGTGCGATGATCTGTGCAACGCTAGGCTGTGATGAAATGCTTGAGACAGAAGCACTGACCCCAAAGAGGTGAAGGATGCCGGTGAATGCAAAATAGGCAATCAGGAGCGCAAGTCCGGCCTCTGCAACGTAGAAGAAAAGGATACCGCCTATGACTGCGCCAATGAACGCCACTATGAAGGATCCAAGAACTCCACCGAGGGAGGCGCCGAATGCAAAACCGAGGATTGCACCAAGGATTGCCCCTATCACCGATGTGATCATCTTGAACACCGATTCCCCGAAGAATGCAAGAAGCAGGCCCATAGCCAGCGCTAAGCCGCCGACGTAGGGATAGATTCCAGCTGGTATGGACGGAATCATGGCGTAAAGGCTTGCCATGGCCTCGAATTAGAAGACCTGAGTACAAATAGCTTGTTGATCAGGCTTCGAATAAAACGAATAATGAAAATAAAAGCCAGCAGCAAAATCGCTTGCTGGCCTGTGGCCGGCAGGCTTGCCGGCCCTGGAATTGAGAATGAAAGGAGCTTACTTCCCAATCCTGAAGACTTTCGTGCTGCAGTTCGGGCATGTGCCTTTTGTCGCCGGCTTGCCGTTCTTCAGTTTTGTCTTGGTCGGGTTCTTGATTTCAACAGACTTCTTGCACTTCACACAATATGCTTTAGACTTTTCAGGCGTGGAATCCACCTTTTGCGACGATTAGTATCCTATTATAAATAAGATGTCTTCAAACGGGCAGTTTTTCCTTCTCAAACCCCTCGTGGGAACCGATGCAGTAGAGCGATTGTCAGCGAAAACATGAATAATGGACCAATTGTACGTAAGTTCTTTAAATACCCTAAGGATCAAATAGAGCAACAATGCACGGAGTCAGAAGCGTGTAGGAATGACACTTCAGAAGCCTTACGTAACAGTCATAGTCACGGCCTTCAGAAGGAAGGAATTTCTGCTGGAAGCGATCTCCTCGCTCGAAAGACAGACTTCGGGGAAGGAGAGTTTTGAAGTCATAGTCGTTAAGGATTTCTCAGATGTCCAGATCGATTCAAAGATTTCGGAACTGGGCTGGAAGTCGATCAGAAGCAACAGTGAGCCGCCTGGACAATTCATCACTGATGCCATCGTCATGAGTCTGGGGAACGTCATCAGCTTCCTGGATGACGATGATATTTTTGAGGCTGACAAGATCGAGAGGGTCATTGAGGTGTTCGGCAGGAGCGAAGAGATAGGCTACTACCACAACTCAGCTACCTTCATCAACGAGAAAGGAGAGAGGATAAGGGCGCCGTATTCATTCAATTTCTCCACGTCGAAGGAGCCGTCAGGGGAAAGACTGATCAGGAAGGATGAGGTCCGGGAGAGCGTAAACAGGCTTATTTATCTCAGGCATGACTTCAACAAAAGCTCAATTTCCGTGAGAAAGGAAATACTGATGGCGCATATTGATGCCTCAAGACAGATGCAGTCAGGGTATGACAGTTTCATTTTCTTCTGCGCCGCGCTTAGCGAGTATTCACTGCTTGTTGACAACAGGAGGCTCACGCGCTACAGGTTCAACAAGAAAAGCGTCTCCGTTTCATCAACTTTCAGCTTTTCGACAAGGCAGATTAAAACCTTCACGCTTATGCACGGCATGGCGCTTGATGCGGGCGCCGTCCAGATAGCCAACCTGCTTGATAGGCAGATATTTTTCTTCAAGACAATAAACGCAATTCACGATCCGGCCGAGAACAGGCGCACAGTTCTGTTGTCCGCCCTTTCTTTCATGGGCCATATGAATGAATACAGCAGGATAGGCAACACCTTTGCCAGCATACTTTCGATGACCTACATGGTGTCACCAAGACTGAGCAAGAGGCTTTATTCAAAGCTGACCGCGCCAGAGGGTTAAGCGGATTTTCAACTCATTGAGCTGTAGAACTCCTTCACTTTCTGAGTAAAGACGTCAATGCCGAACAATTTCGCCCGCTGGGCGCCCCTCTTTGACATTTCCCGGCCCGCAGAGATAGCCTCCCTGATGCCGGCCGCACAGCCCTGGGGCGTTGGCTCAACGAGGACGGCTGCATCGCCAGCCACTTCCCTGAAGACTTCGATATCTGACGCAACAACAGGCAGGCCCGCTGCAAATGACTCCACCACCGGATAGCCGAAACCCTCCTCAAGGCTTGGAAGCAGAAGGACATCACATGCGTTGTAGATCATATTCAGCATCTCGTCATCCACACCTGTGAATGTTATGCTGTCCCCAATCTTCTCTCCCACCCTGACAAGTCTGAAATCGCTTCCCAGCGTATCGAGAGTGCTTCTAACCGTTTCAAGGTTCTTCCTCTTGTGATTGATGGATACGGAGAGAACAAGCTTCCTGTCCTGGGGGAGGCCAAGCTGCTTTTTGGCGCCAGCCTTATCGCCAAGCTGCCTGAATCCGCCTGAAACAGCCGGATAGATGACAGATATCAGCCCGCTGAAACCTTCTCCGCTCAACTCCCTGGCAACGGTGCCCGACACAGTTACTATCCTCTCGAATTTCCTGTATTTCTCTATGTTTCTGGCAATGAGTTTCCTGTACAGCCGGCTGCTGTAGCTCCCGGAGCCAAAGCTTTCCTTCAGCGCCACAAGATCGTGTATCGTGACAACATCTGTCCCATCATAATGGAACGGAAAAACCTCCTGGCTCGCATAATGCACCACTGGTTGGGTGCCTGAATGTGAGAGAGAGTCAGTGATTCCTTTCCTGAAGACAGACCCGAAGAAGCGAAGGTTCAGATAAGCGCTCATCTGGTTTGAAAGGCCACTTCCCGAGGTCAATGAGGGGAGGTAGATGCCCCTGTACACTCTGCCCGGCATGCTCTTTCCAATATCACGTTTCATCACAACAAAACTCAGCACATCTGCAACCCCGGCCATCGAACGGCCCAGGTCATCCGCGTATCTGCCAAACGCGGTCCTGCTGTTTGAGGTGTTTATGATTGAAATATAAAGGTCGTCCATAGCTCTGACTCCGGATGAAGCCGTTTTGACGGCACCATGTAGAGTGTGGAATGCATTATATCTGTCGTTGTCTGGCATTGCTTTCTTCGGGAAATAATATTGGCTGTTTCTTTGCCAGCACTTCCGGAGCACCGGAAAGTAATATAGACAGGATCATCAAGTTCTGGAATGCAATGGAGAAGGGTCTGACAGACAGGGAAGAGATGATACGCTGGCTCTACAGCCTCGAGAACCTTGGAATAAAACTTGGTCTTGAGAACATGAGCCGATTGCTGGAAAAGCTTGGAAACCCGCACCGGTATTTCAAGTCCGTGCACGTGGCAGGAACTAATGGAAAAGGTTCAACCAGCTCATTGATAGCATCCATCCTTTCGTCCGAAGGGTACAGGACTGCACTCTATACCTCGCCACACCTCGTTGAGCTTGAAGAGAGGATAAAGGTTGATGGAAAACAGATAACTGCGGACGAGTTGCTCGAAACAGCCGCAGAAGTCAGGAAGGCGGCGGAAGAGCTTTTCTCGGGCGAAAGAAGGCAGATTACATTCTTCGAGATAGTGACCGCGATAGCATTTCTCCACTTCTCGAGAAAGAAGGTCGAATATGCAGTAATTGAGGTCGGACTGGGTGGAAGGCTCGATGCAACAAATGTGATCCAGCCTATGGTTTCTGTAATAACACATGTGGCGCTTGAGCACACAGAACTTCTGGGCAACACCCTGAGCTCGATCGCATTCGAAAAAGGCGGAATAATCAAACCTGGAATTCCGGCAATAGTAGCGGAAACCAATCAAGAAGCCCTCGGAAAGCTCGTTTCCCTCGCCTCTGAAAGGGGGTCAGAGCTCAATATGCTGAAGGATATTGTTTCGGTAAATCCCGTCGTTAACAGATGGGGCGAGCTCAGGGTAGATATAAGCGGACTGCTGGAATACAACGATGTGCGCTCAGGACTCTGGGGGTCATACCAGCTTGGCAACATTGGCCTGGCTGTTGCAGTTGCTGAAAGGCTGCAGCGAATGGGCGTCTACCTTGGCGACAATTCGATAAGGGAAGGACTCGAAAAGGTAAGCTTGCGCGGCAGGCTGCAGATTGCAGCAGGGAAAAAGGAGTTCCTGTTTGACAGCGCACACAACCCCGATGCCATGGCCGCTCTCTCTGCTTC
Source organism: Thermoplasmata archaeon (assembly GCA_021811925.1). Lineage (GTDB taxonomy): Archaea > Thermoplasmatota > Thermoplasmata > Sysuiplasmatales > Sysuiplasmataceae > JAJZXY01. The sequence continues at coordinate 7,727 of JAKAPY010000011.1, forward strand.
GGTGAGGGATGTCACAGGAGAAGACCTCCTTTGCGTCATTGGGATACTCTCCGACAAGAAAATAGAGGATATGATGCCATATATCCGCAAATTGACAACAGAGGTTGTTTGCGTTTCGCCGAAGACGACAAGGGCGAGACCTGCAGATCAGATAATGGAGAGTGCAAGAAGACACCATCTTGCGGGGACGATAGCCGGAAATGTTGGTGACGGGATGGAAGTTGCGGCACATGAACAGACTGGCAGAAAAATTATCGTGACCGGTTCCATCAGGACTGTGGGAGAGGCAATGGAATGGTGGTATGCAAAATACGGCGAGAAGCTCTGGACCTGATTCACGGAACTGCTCAAGGACAATATCACTGCTGAAGGAGCACTACACGAAAACAGGCCAGGTGACAGCGCTCGGCAAAGTAGCCGAACTGGATGATCCCTTCAGGGTGCTCATTGCCACCGTTCTCTCTCAGAGGACCAGAGATGAAGTCACATCAAGGGCGGAGAGAGCGCTGTTCGGCAAATTCCAGGATGCAGAGAGTATCTCGCAGGCAGGAATAGGCGAGATTGAGAATCTTATAAGAAATGTCGGCTTCTACAAGACAAAGGCAAGGGCGATCAGGGAAATCTCCCGGGAGATACTGACAAGGTTTGACGGAATGGTTCCGGAGGATCTGGAGTCGCTCCTCTCACTCCCGCTTGTCGGGCGAAAAACTGCAAACTGTGTTCTTGTCTTCGGATTCGGCAAACCGGCAATCCCTGTTGACACACATGTGCACAGGATAAGCAACAGACTCGGTTGGGTCAGAACACGAACACCGGAGGAGACAGAGACCGCCCTTTCAAAACTCATTCCCAAAGTCAGGTGGCTGGATGTCAACGAGCTGATGGTGAGGCATGGCAAGAACATCTGCAAGCCGATCAATCCGCGATGCGATATCTGTCCCATAGCACGATACTGCAACTACGAGCTGAAACGAAGATGACGCAACAGCATAGCATGAAGAGGAAAAATCCGCTGTCAATACATGTTTCATCATGCAAGTCAGCTGTGCGCCCTTGACGGGCCGATATGGGCGGTCACGCAATCTTGCATATCTTGGACAGGACTCAGCGGTGCAAGGCAGGCGCTTGAGAACATCAGCAGAAGTGTCGGAAAATGGGTCCACAGAGATAGGTTTTTGTGAGCGATTTTTCACCAAAAGGCTATTTGAAATTGCACGAAAAAGGGTAGCTCACAAATTATTGTTATAACTGCTGGCATTCCCTGTTGCGCTGCTGCGACTGCCATGGCAATCCCTGCTTCTATAATGAGGAACACAGGCCATCCCCTTGCAATTTTTCAAATAGTTTTTGAGAAGAGACAACCGAGAATAAAGGAACCGCCCTTCCTTTTACAATTTTGGCCTCTTTGGTTTGGCATAAGTAAGGTTATTTAACCCCTCCAATGTTATCACGGAAATGTCCACGCGCGAGGTTAGTCTAGTCTGGTTAGGACATTAGCTTGCCAAGCTAGTAAGGCGGGTTCAAATCCCGCACCCCGCACCAGTATAATACCCGGATTTCCCATCATTTACTGATCTTTCAGTGTATCCTTTAGTTTTCTGGCACTTCCGGAAATAGTTTTCAAACACGCTGGACGAACGTTTCGCCACTTCCTACATCGGGGGGGGGAGTAACGATGTGTACCCTGTATGTCACGATGTCCCAGCGCCATCTGGACCTCCCTGACAACATGCCAGTTCTGCCACCAGTTTATCCCGCATATCGGCTTACCGTAAGGTCGGTTACTGAGGTGGCTGACACCCAGGAGCGAACCCTCCTCGAGCAGCATCGGCTTGACTTTCCGCGTCTTCTTCACAGGCAGGCTGAGCAGCCTTATCCCGAAGTCAAGTTTCCCGCCCGTATATCTGCGATGTCGCTGACTTCGCATCCCGTGTTCCATATGAGAAGCGAAAGAAGAGTGTCACGCAAGGAACGGCTGCATGCACATGATCCTCTTCCGGGCCAAGGGCATGCTCTGCTTTTGCAATCTCAGGCATCTGCAGATACTGGTCCAGTGTGATATGTGGAGGAAGCTCGTCAGCCTCCCTCTAGCGGCAAGGCTCCCTGCAGCGGAATCATTGAGGACATACATCACACTCTTGCGCAGCTGTATTTGATAATTGCAGTACTTGAGGCTGGAAACAGCGCAGGCGCATTAATGCGGGATATCGAAAAATCAGAACATACTTCTGCATGAAATGTTGGCTACTTACCGTAGATGGCGTGGAAGTGTTCCCAGTTGCGTTCATATCGATCTTTGTCTGTTGCCACTGCCTTGGCGGCAATCATCCTGTCTATGGTTTCATGTCCCCCGTGTTTCACGTTCCAGTCTGTGCGAATCACGCCAACAATGCCGTCTCTATGGAGCCTCATGCCCAGCTCAAAGTCCTCCACACCCATGTCAAACCCCTCATCGAAGTTATATGTACGCAGCGTATCCGCCCTGAAAAGTGCAAATGGCTGTGTATTGGCGAAGCATCCTCCTGCTATGCTGCGCATGGCGTGCATGTGCCGCAGGTGCTTCCAGAACCACAGAGGTGCACGGTTATGGATCGATTCTCTTACCAAATCCGAAAAATGCCCAAGTTCGCCCGACTTGCCGTTAACACATGGAGAAACAAACGTACTGTCGTTCTCGTCCAGGTACTCAATCGCTCCCGGCAGTGAGATGTCATACACATCATCATTTGACAAGGCAATATGTTTTATGCCATCATCCCTGAGGCACTCCGCTATTCCTGCATTCATACTTCTTGAAAAATTGAATGTGGGATAACTGTCCACCACGACAACCATGGACCATTTCATCCTGCTGACTTCCAATAGCAGGTTGCGCACGCAATCCCTTTCAGGTGTGTCCACAGGTACCACAACAGCAGTGTCACCACCTGCTTTTTCCAGCCACTCTATTCTCAAATTCATGTCCTCCTTATGCCTGTTTCTTTCTTGTCTTTTTTATATTTCCATTGTTGATTCTTAAAACGTAATACGCAACTGCAAGGAATACAGGGATAAAATACAGGCTTCTACCTGCTTATTCACAATGAAATGTTGCATCCGCGCCTCCGTCAATGAAGAGTGTAATATCACAAAAAATAAAGGTTTGTAATTTCATTCATCCATCCTGCGCCATATACAGTTCTACCGACCATAGGGAGCCCGAACCCGAGCTTGAGCATGAATGCGCATACCTTTTCCCGGAGGTCAGAACTGTGTGTTTCAACTATTGTACGGGGCATGTGCTCCGCAAGCAGCCTTTTGCCGCCCTGCAAGACATCCATTTCAAATCCCTCCACGTCAATCTTGATCAAGTCAGGTGGCAAAATAACATGATCGTCAAGTGTCACGGTCTCATACCTTTCGCCTTTTCCATCTTTTATTAACATCGTACCGCTGTTGTTGACAGCTGCCGTCATGGATGTTCCTTTTCCCACCGCCAGATTATACAGGCGAATGTGACTGCTGTTAAGTCTGATGTTAGCCTTGGCTTCTTCATAGTTTATGGAGAGCGGCTCGTAAGCGATTACAGTTGCACCATAGACCTTTTCCCATATCAAAGAATAATCGGCAAACTGAGCGCCAACGTCGATTACAACGTTTCCTGCTTTAGGCTCGAATTCTCTTACTTCGTATTGCCTTTCACGCATGGCTTCCAGGCAGTGGCGCCAGTGTGTGAATTTGATTCCTGTTGTGGCCACAAAAGGGACATAAAAACGCAGGTACTCGTATCTGCGGCCCCAACGATCTCCTATGTGTATCATCTCGCAGCCCCTAATGCCCGTTTCTTCTTTGACTTTTTAATATTTTCGTTGTTAATTCTCAAGGCATAATATACAACATCGAGGAAGGCAGCGATGAAATGCGGGCTCCTCCCCGCTGCGTATTGGCCAAGGTAACCCGGGTAATTGAGAACACTCTCAATGCTGCCCAGATTTGAGTCGGAAGGAGGAGGGCGGAGTCCCAATACATTGGTCGGTGGAGGTACAGGCAAACTCATGTTGACACCGCTGAAGGAGCTAGCGCCCGCCACACCAGTAGCCAGCGACATGCAAGACATACTATTATACCCGATATTGAAGCGGTGCTGCTTTAAGGGAATCATTTCACAGGACGATTTCTTCGATTGGCGGCACTAAATAAGATCAGTAGGAGGCCTATGCCGGTTGCAATCAATCCGGGGGTGCTAGTGTACCCTGAGACTGTTTGTTGAAGTTGCGGTTGCACGATCACGGCAACTACGAGTGGTTGCGCCTCTGCGAAGGCATAGGTCCCCGCTGTAACAGCGTAATAACATATGTCACCGCTTCCATCGTTAATCGAACCATTCAAGCCCAGTGCCTGGTAGTTCGAGAAAGTTGTGTTGGCCAAATCTTTTGAAGGCATTAACGAATAATTTGAGTAACTAGCAGTATCATTTCTTAAGAACAATATGATTTCTGTTACTTGCCTGGCTGTGAAGTTGTTCGGTATCTCTGTTACGTACAGCCCATTTTTAAGCTATGTAAGTTGGGTTGCGTTGTAAGTATGGCTGTTGCCGTTGAAGTTTGGATTCACTGAAAGGCTTATTGCTATCAGGATCAATCCGACCACAAGCACCGACAGACCCAGTCTCAAGAGGGTGATCCTCATCTTCTTCGAATTCGTAACTTAGAACCAAGAAAAAAAGGTTTCTGGCGCTTACTCAAAAGTCATTACACCCCCCACCACCAGGACGGTTCAGACATCGGCATGATACTATCATGGGGTGAGGTGTTGAACCGACTCGATAGGGCAGGAAAGTACTTTGTGAGTTCCGCAGCAGAATACTCCACATAAATCTTGGCGCCGAGTTCGCCATAGACTGCCATATTCGGCAGCCAGAAACCCTGCCAGGGGACATGATACGCCCAATCAGCTCATCGCTCGGTGTTCATGGAAATGAGATTTCCGCGGAATGCGGCAATTTGTCAACCGACCGGACACGCGAGCCGGGAGGATAGGAATAGCTGCTTATAGCGAAAGCAAACCAGGTAGAACAGTAGTCCTTATAGACAATTGTCTTCAATGTATTCTGTGTGGATGCTTGATATGTAATTCCTGCCTGATAGCTATAGAACATGAAGGCCGTATTCCTTGACCTAGCCAGAACGGCGGTGGAGTTCAGTCCGGGTTACCATAACGAACTGGGATCATTCCTTAGAAGCAATGGTTACTGCATCTCTGACCGTGATGTTTTCCGTGAGATTTCCAAACAGAGGGCATGGCTGCATGTAGCACCAGACTGTCAGGATAATTTGCCCCTTGATTTTGCATCTCTCTTCAATGAACTGACAGGAGAATTGCCTGAAACACAAGTGATCGCTGCAATGAGGAATGTTACGGTTCCGGCTCAAGCATCCGCAATCTATGAGGACATACCGTGGTTTGTCGAAGAGGCAAACGCAAGCGGAGTGAAAGTTGTTCTCATCGCAGGTAGCAGGCTCCAAGATATGGAAATTGTCAGGACATCAGGAATTGAAGACATTGTCAACGCGGTGGTCTATGGTTCTTATGCCGGCTATCCAAGACGGGGAAGCGACGTTTTCCTAAGGGCGGCGGCAATTGCGGGTTCCAGCGGCGTGTTCATAGGCGATACATACGAAGTGGACAGCCTGGATGCGGCCGCAGCCGAGATACCATTTCTTCTCATTGACAGGGAAGATTACTACCAGGACATTCGAAAGAACAAAGCAACCAGCTTGAAGGCTGCGCTCGATATCATTCTAGCTGCTCAACCTGATGAAGAGAAGGTTTCCGATGACCAATGGATCGGCTACCCTTCACCAACTGACTTGTTTGCTCCCCGAAAGCCGAGGGCTGTGAGCATGCGTGGAGCAAAACTGATGGCGTTGACCCATGGAAACGACAGCTGGCACCAGGCAAACACAAATTTGAATGACTATCTGGAAATAGTTCCCTGACCGGAAATGACGGGGCTCGAAGGCGAGAATGCTTCAGTTAGGCAATCTCCTCGACTGATTATTATTAACAGCAAGCCTGACATCTGAGGCTTTCAGTTCAAATAAAAAACTGGTCCTCTTTATAAACAAAACAGGGGGACCTGAATTGTCCACATCGGGGATCAGCACAACAATCAACGCTCCTTCGAGGTACGTGAAAGCAGCCAGGCATCCTGGCATGGCCATGTGGTTGACTCACAGGGTAACAGGCGTCTTGATACTGCTCTTTCTGCTGGCCCATCTGGTTGATTTCACAAACCTTGCCTTTAACCCGAACATGACTGTGAAGGAGCTGTCCTCGCTCTTCCTTGGCATTCCAAACTTTGTCCTCAACGGGCTGTTCCTTGCGGTCGTCCTTTTTCACGGTTTCAACGGCATGAGGGTCATTGCAATTGATCTCTTCCCGTCGCTGAGCAGGCATCATAAAGCGGTCATCTGGCTGACCGTCGCGGTGAGCCTCGTCTCAATTGTGGTGGCTGAGATGATCATGATGCAGTTCGTATACTCCATTGCAGCCTCAGCGGGAGTGCCTCCCTTCTGAACGCAGAGGATCGATATGCAAGCTGTACACCACGATGTCATCGTGATTGGAGGCGGGCTTGCAGGATTGAGAGCAGCGGTGGAGCTTGCAGACTCGGGCATAAACTCGGCTGTTGTCAGCAGGGTACATCCACTCAGATCACACAGCGTAGCCGCTGAAGGAGGGATAAATGCAGCACTGGGAAATGCAGAGGAAAGCGCTTCTGACAGCCCTGAAATCCATGCCTATGACACCGTGAAAGGCAGCGATTACCTTGCGGATCAGGACGCGGTGGAAATACTCGTCAGGGAGGGAATTGACAGGGTATACGAAATGGAGCACTGGGGAACTCCCTTCAGCAGGACTGACGACGGCAGAATTGCGCAGAGGGCGTTCGGAGGTGGCACCTATCACAGAACTTGCTACTCCGCAGACAAGACAGGCCATGCGCTTCTTACCACCCTTTACGAACGATCCATCAAGGAGGGAGTAGTGGTATACGAGGAGCATCTGGTGGTCAGGCTTGTACTGAAAAACGGAAGAACTGCAGGGGTCGTGGCTCTGGATCTTCTCAGAGGGAAACTTGTTGGCATTGGCGCAAGGGCGCTTGTATTCGCCGGCGGCGGTTTCGGAAGAACTTACAGGCACACTACCAACGCTCATATCAACACGGGCCTTGGCACCGCTGTTCCATACTGGGCCGGGGTGCCGCTGAAGGACATGGAGTTCGTCCAGTTCCATCCAACTTCCCTACCAGGAACTAGCATACTCATCACGGAGGGAGTGAGAGGGGAGGGGGGCATACTGAGGAATGCTTCGGGAGAGAGATTCATGAGCAGGTATGTGAAGATGCAGCCACCGGATCTAGCTCCAAGGGACATAGTCACCAGGTCAATGATGACTGAGATCGAGGAAGGAAGAGGATTCAACGGCCCCTGGGGCCCGTACCTGAACCTCGACGTCACGCATCTTCCAAAAAGAATCATAGAAGAAAGGCTTGGGGGCATCAGGGAGCTGTCGCAAAGTTTTGCAGACATAGATCCTGAGCGTAAGCCGATACCCGTCATACCTGCCCAGCACTATTCGATGGGCGGCATATCGACGGACAATAACGGGGCAACCCCGGTCCCGGGTGTTTTTGCTGCGGGCGAGTCCGCTTGTGTGAGCGTCCATGGCGCCAACAGGCTCGGAGGCAACTCGCTGCTCGAAACGCTCGTGTTCGGCAGAAGGGCTGGAATAAGTGCTGCATCTTATGTGAAGAAGAACGACATACCGTTTGATGACGCTCTTGTCGAACAGGAGGTCTCCGCCTTCGGCGACTACGTCCAAGGCCTTTTTTCCAGGGAGGGAGGTAAGAAGATATTCGATCTGGAGTCAGAGCTCCAGGCGATAATGGAGGAAGGCGTTGGTATATTCAGGAACAGGGACGGGCTATCGAATGCACTTGAAAGACTGAAGGATCTCAGGAAGAGGGTCTGGAACACTGGCGTTTCCGTCCATGCACTACGGTACAATCTCGAGTTCGTAAGAGCAATGGATCTCAGAGCAATGACTGATCTTGCAATTGCTGGCACGAAGGGAGCTTTGCTCAGAAATGAGAGCAGGGGCGCCCACTTCAGGAGAGACTTCAGGGAGAGGAACGACGAAGAATGGATGAAGCACACTGTTGCAACCTTTACCCCTGAAGGCCCGCTCATAAGCTACGACCCGGTAAGGGTGACAAAGTTTGAACCAACAAGGAGGGTTTACTGATGATGGAAAAAGGCAAGGTGCATTTCAGAATTTTCAGATTCGATCCAGACAATGACAAGAGATACCATTACGACGAGTATGATGTGGAAACGCTGCCAGGCGAAGTGGTGCTTTCGGCGCTTCTGGATATTCATAAGAAGGTCGATCCGACACTTTCATTCAAGTATTCCTGCAGAATGGCCGTCTGCGGTTCATGTGGCATGGTTATAAACGGACAGCAGAGACTTGCATGCAGGACGCAGCTTTCTTCACTGAACGGCTCGGAGGTTGTGGTCGAGCCGCTTTCTTCAATGCCTGTGGTGAAGGATCTGGTCGTTGATATGGGCAAGTTCTTTGCCAATATGAAGAATATCCAGCCATATCTCATACGGCACTCGGCAGATCCCGACAAGGAAGTGCTCCAGTCGCCGGATGAGTGGAGAAGAATAGACAGGCTCGTCGACTGCATCTCGTGCGGTGTGTGCACAACTGCCTGCCCCGTGTTCTGGACAAACCATTCGTACCTTGGGCCAGCGGCTCTTGTGAAGGCATACAGGTTCCTGTCTGATTCAAGGGACGAAGGGTATAACGAGCATATGGAGCAGGTTGCACTGGACAACGGTGCGCTCACATGCAAGGATGCATACCAGTGCACTGTCAGCTGCCCGAAGAGCATCAATCCGCAGGAGGCAATAGAGGGACTGAGAGCAATGATGCTGAGAAAAAGGACATGGGAGAAGATCCATTGCCAGTCTGCGGAACAGGCAATTACAACGACGAGCTGACGGTAACCACGATTCACTGCATCAATTGAATCTGACAAAGTGAAACGGTATCTCCATCGCGTAAAGACAGATGCCAAAAAGCTATATTCGTGTGTAGTATGTTCTCTTCCGTCCTGAACGACCCTCCACTGTCAGTCAGAGTCGCGAGAGGCGGTGCGCGGTGGAGGCTACACACGGTGATATCGAGTGACATTTTGTTCAAACTGCGGGACAGAAGTTTCTGCGCAGGCGAAATTCTGCGCTTCATGCGGCAATTCGCTGGCAGGCCAGGCGCCCGTACAGGCGCAGGGATACCAGACAACCGGTGCCCAACAGGAAACCAGGACTAGCCGCTACGACTATCTTTCAGATCCGTTACTGCGTAATTACTCTCCGATCCAGCCAGATGGCAGTCTGCCCTTCAGACTGCAGGAAGGGGAAGTTATTCTCAAGGCGTTCAAGCCGAGCAAGAGAGTGATAGTGAAATTCGCAACTGGCAGCCTGGTGGGCGTTTTCTTCCTGCTCTTTATACTCGTGCCGCTGGTGCTCAACCTGGCTTCTTCTGCAAACGGACTGGGAGCAAAGAGCGCCCTCTACGGGGTGTATATAGTCGTTGGACTCCTGGTATTGATTTTCCTGATAGGCCTGATTTTCGGTTATCTTGGCTATTCAAAATACAGGTATTGGATAACAAATCACAGGACAATAGGAAAAAGAGGCATAATCGGCTACAGCCTGGACTCGATGCCACTCGAAAATGTGGCTGATGTCATTATGATGAGGGGCGTCATGGACAGGATACTTGGAATCGCCAGTCTTTACGTCCAGCCGATTGGTGGCTCCGGTATGATGATCCCCATGAGAGGGATGGGCCTGAACAGATACTCTGGCAACAACAGCTTCATGGGTCTGCAACCGAATGAGGTGCCTGAGTTGCAGCAGCTTATATTCCACCTGAGGGACTTAAGGAAAAGAGAGACGGGCCGTATCCTGTAATGTGCATTGTGTCAACGGCGCGCCTGCACGGCGTATCTTGATGCACCATGTTCCACACCATTAATTGTGGTGAGCATCGATGCCGGCCAGTATCCACGTTTTGACAGAAGTGCATTGATTATCAGGCTGACAGCGCCGTGCCTAAGGGGAGAGTCATTTCCCGTGCCTGAAAATCTTCTTGCCCATGAGAGACTCGAGAAGTTCGACAGCAATCTCGGCCGTGTGATTCCCGGTATCGAGTATTGGGTTCACCTCGACAAGTTCAGCAGATGATACCTTCCCGGCCTCATGCAGGTCTTCCATCACCAGGTGGGCTTCCCTGTATGTCAGACCGCCCGGAACGGGTGTGCCTGTTCCCGGTGCCTCCCTGGGGTCAAGGACGTCGATGTCGAAACTCACATGTATGTCATTTACCCCCTTGCCGGCAATCTGAACGGCCTCGTCGATCACACGGCCAATGCCAATCTCGTCGACCTCTTTCATTGTGTAGACGGTGATGCGTGAGTCAGCAAGGAGTCCCTGTTCCTTCTCATCTATGCTCCTACACCCTATGATGACAGTGTTTTCCTCCAGCGCCTTTGGGGAGCCTCCCCTGAAATAAGACAACTTCCTGGTTCCATATCCGAGTATGGCGCTGAGAGCCATTCCATGAACGTTGCCGGATGGAGTTGTGTTCTCTGTGTTGAAATCCGCATGCGCGTCAATCCAGATGATGCCTCTCCTTGTCCCATGGGGCGCCAGTCCTGCGAGCGTCCCTATGGACACTGTCTGATCGCCTCCGATGACAAGAGGAAACATGTCGCGGGATACGCACAGTGACACCCTGTCGGCAATGAAGCCGCAGACTTTCAGCACCTCATCAAGGTAGCGGAGCCTCTCATTCCCGGGCCTGGCAATGGACCTGTCGGGTCCCTGTATGTTACCAAAATCGGTAACATCATGGCCCAGGGCGGAAAGCCTCTCGATCAGCATTGCTATCCTGATCGCAGTTGGCCCCATATCCACACCCCGCCGCTTCTGCCCGAGATCCATGGGCACGCCGATCACACCGATCTTCATTCTTGGCACCCCATAACATCGATAGTCCGTGGATGCATCACATGCCGTAGCACTGGCCGGCAATATGCTGTTATTTGAGCACCAGCTTTCCGTCGGTTACTATTTCGCCGCCTCCTGAAGAGACTGTAGGCTTCTCAACAAAAGCATAAAGGGATTCGCCGAGCCAAACAGAAACGGCGCCTGCGGTGTTCAGGTCGCGCCCATAACCTGGCCTGAGGAGATGATTCAACCCAAAACCGATGTATTTCAGCGGCGCACCTTTGCCAATGTACCCTTCGAATTTCTCCCTGAGATCGCCATCCCATTCACCATGAGAGTATGAGACGACTTTCCCGTCCGAAAATTCGATTTCAAGCCCCTGGGCCTTCCGCCCTTCGAAGAAAAACGAACTGCATTGAAGAGTGCCTTTTGAGCTTGCATTCAGATCAATCGAGTAGAAGCCACCTGGAAGGCTTGACATGTTTATCTTCTTCCTGATGTCATAGTCGTCGGTC